>CANGGD010000006.1 GCA_947453295.1 Chitinophagaceae bacterium
AGCTATGCCACTTTTTATAAAGTGTATATTCAAAAATATATAGACCCGAAGTTAATGTCACTTCGATGTTCTTGTCCTTATAATATTGGAGATATTTGTCGACATGAAGCGGCAGCTTTGTTTAGACTTCAAGACATGGTTGATAAAAATATGTTGGGCAGCAATTTAATTCAACATAACCAATATCATACCGTTGCGAAAATGAAGCATATAGATCTTAAAACAATAAAGATGCTTTGTTCGCCTACCATTTATGAGGAAGCAGAAAATATGATGAGGGCTCATAAAGCAACGATTTTAAAAGCTACAGATGAGCGCGTTGAGGCAGAATTGAAAACCAACGGATTTGTATATCCATTAGTTATTCAAAAAAATGACGAGAGAAATTTTGATACTTCTTGCACCTGTGCCGAAACCATGCATCCGTTGTGCGAACATAAGGTGTTGTTATTTCTACAATTATTAAATGCATTTGGTGCAAATTATTTTGATTCTATTAGAAATTGGGACAAGGAAAAAAATAAATTATTACAGATATATGGTTATTCACTGAACGATGAATTGACTGGAAAATTTGAATTTTCTTATAAGGAAGGAAAACCATTTTTAAAACTATTGGATCCTTCAATTAAAAGAGTAGCACAGCAACCTGTGCAAGAAACAAAATCGAATATTCAAAATGTAAATTATACAAAAACAACCGTTCAAACGGTTGTTACAGAGAAGCCAATTACTAAAAAGAAGCTTGGTTTGGTAATTAATTTTAATCAACAAAACTTCCCTGGATTATTGTTTGATGCTGTTTATGGAGAAGCAGACGAAAACCATAATAAATTTGTTGGAAAGGTAGAAGCAATTGATTTAACCAAATATGTAAATACAGAGCTTTTTGATGACGCGGATAAATATTTTTTTCAGCAAATCAGAAAACTACAATCAACAGAAATAAATAAATATTTAAGCCGAAACTCCCCATTCAGTGGCATTTGGGAAAACATTATACAGAATGAAAACGAAGATTTACCAGAAGAAACCCAATCTTTAATAGTAGAGTATTTACATCCTAAATTAAAAAAGGTTTTTGAAGAACAAAACACAAATCAGTTTGTGTTTTTATTAAAAGAAAAGAAAAAATTTGTTACCGCTAATTTAAAAGAAGTTGAATTAAGCGATCAGTTTTTAACACCGTTATTTAAAGTAATGGTTAAGGGAAATGAAATACAATTAGTTTGTATGGTTAGGGCTGGAAACAAGACAATTCCTTTTACCGATAATGAATGTGAAAGCAATTTGATTTTCTTATACGAGGATGTAATATATACTTGGCAAAAAACGGAAGACATTATTCAGGCAACTCAATTTTTAAAACAAGGACAAATAAAATTGAATAAATCTGAATGGTCAGAAAAATTACAAACAATAATTCTTCCTCTCGCAAAAGACTACACGATAGAGTTTGATAAAAGCTTAATCAATGAAATAAAAGGAATAGAGCCGGAAGTTAAATTACAGCTTCAAGAGAAAGGAGACTATTTAGTATTTCAACCTGTATTTTCATATAATGGAATAGAGGCAAAAGCATCAGATAAATTAACGATTACAGCTTCGCAAGGAGAAAAGCTAATGGTTATTCATAGAAATAAATTAGCGGAGGAGAAATTTATTCATCAGCTTGAATCTTTACATTCTTCGTTTGTTAGACAAGTGGAATCCCAAAGTTTAGTATTAAGGGGGGCAGAGGTGTTGCGCAACAATTGGTTTTTTCTATTTGTTGATACAATGAAAGAAAAGAAAATTGATGTGTTTGGTTTTGAGGCGTTAAGAAATTTTAGATTTAATACAGCAAAACCGAATACATTAATTCATGTTAGTAGTGGAATGGATTGGTTTGATGCAAAAGTAGAAATCGAATTTGGCGAACAGCGTGTTGGAATCAATGATATAAAAAAAGCACTCGCAGGAAAACAATCTTTTGTACAATTAAAAGATGGAACATTAGGGATATTGCCTGATGAGTGGTTAAAAAGATATTCATTGCTTTTTAAAGTGGGCGAAGGAAAAAATGATAAGCTTAGGTTATCAAAATATCACTTAAGTGTGATTGATGAATTATATGAAAACAGAGATGAAAAAGAAATTAGTTTTGCTTTAGATGAAAAGTTTGAAAAATTAAGAGCGTTTAAAAACATTCCAGAAATTGATGTGCCATCAACATTACAAGCGGTGCTTCGTCCTTATCAAAAAGCGGGATATCAGTGGCTGAACTATTTAAATGAAGTTGGTTGGGGCGGTATATTAGCAGATGATATGGGTTTGGGAAAAACTGTTCAGGCGCTTACTATGTTAGAGTATTACAAAACCATAAATGGTACTTTAAAGGCTATTGTGATTTGTCCAACTACTTTAATTTATAACTGGAAAAACGAAATAAAAAAATTCACACCGGATATTACTTACCATATACATCATGGCAATGCGAGGTTGAGAAGCCATGAAGAGTTAACAAAACACAATGTAATTATTACAACGTATGGTACATTAAGAAGCGATATCAATATCTTTCTAAATGTTCTGTTCGACTATGTTGTGTTAGATGAAAGTCAAGCTATTAAAAACCCGTCATCAAAAGTTACAAAAGCAGCAACGTTGTTAACGGCAAAAAATCGTTTGTGTATGAGCGGTACACCGTTACAAAACAATACGTTTGATGTATTTGCACAAATGAATTTTTTAAACCCCGGCTTGTTGGGAAACATGGAGTTTTTTAGAAATGAGTTTGCTACACCAATTGATAAGTTTGGCGAACCAGAGCAGAAAGAGCATCTTAGAAGATTATTGTTTCCATTTATATTAAGAAGAACAAAGGAACAAGTTGCAAAAGATCTTCCAGAAAAAACAGAAACCATTTTATTCTGTGAAATGGAAGAACAACAAAGAGATATTTATGATGCGTATCGCAATAGCTATAGAGAAAAAATTTTAGGAGCAATTGATCAACAAGGAATTCAAAAATCTCAACTTACCATTTTACAAGGATTAATGAAGCTTCGTCAAATATGCGATAGCCCTGCAATTTTAAATGAAGAAGAAAAATTAGAAAATCACTCTATTAAGTTAGATGAGTTAACAAGAGAAATTACAGAAAATACTGGTGAGCATAAAACTTTAATATTTTCTCAGTTTCTCGGAATGTTGGCACTAATAAAAGAAAAGATTGCAGCATTAAACATACCATTTGAATATTTTGATGGCAGCACTTCAGCAACAGAAAGAGAGCGAGCCATACAAAACTTTCAAAATAATGATGATTGTAGAGTGTTTTTAATTTCATTAAAAGCGGGCGGCGTTGGTCTTAACTTAACTGCAGCTGATTATGTATATATTGTAGACCCTTGGTGGAATCCAGCGGTAGAACAACAAGCAATTGATAGAACACATCGTATTGGACAAACAAAAAATATTTTTGCATACAGAATGATTTGTGTTGACACAATAGAAGATAAAATATTGCAATTACAAGAAAGAAAAAAGGTGCTTGCTAAAGAATTAATATCAGATGAAAGTAGTTTTGTAAAAGCATTAAGCAAAGAAGATGTTGAATATTTGTTCAGCTAAATCTTCAAATTATTGTTGCTCTAATTTGTCTTCAATGCTTTTTAATATTTCTAATTGATTTGCCTGGCTATCGAATAAAACTTTGATTTGTTCTTCAATTAATAAATCAATTTTTTGATGAAGACTTCTCACTTCTAATTCAGCTTTAAGGTTTATTAAATAATCGTTTTCGCTTCTTTTTCTATCTTTTTCTTCTTTTCTATTTTGGCTCATCATAATAATTGGCGCTTGTAAAGCGGCTATAGCAGATAGAACTAAATTCATCAAAATAAAAGGATAGGGATCAAAAGGATGAATAAGTGGAATAAGAGAATTAAAGATTATCCAAATAAAAAGTAATACAGAAAAAGAAATAATAAAATTCCAGCTTCCACCAAATTGGGCAACCTTATCAGATATTTTTTGCCCTACACTTCTTACTTCTTCAGGCTGATTTAATAATTTTTCGACGATGGATTTTTCTTCGTTAATAGCTTGTCTTACTATGTTTTGAAGTTTTAATAGTTGCTCGCTTTGCGAGGATAAAAGATTGATGGATTCTGTGCTCATTTTTATTTTGTTTAGAAAGTTGTTAATTTAATAAAATCAATTTTAAAAACTCTACCAAACGATTAAAGCGTAATTTCTGTATTACCACTTACATAATCAATATGACATGCATCAGCTTTAATTAAAAAGGATTCTTTAATTACAACTGAATCATTAATTATTCCAAAAAACTCAAATGCTTCGGTTTTATTTAATAATAATGGTTGAAAATTATCATTTAAAACAGGATAGTAATTGGTAGAAAATCCGGTTGAATTATCTATAATTATTGTATCGCCGGTAGATTTTCTGATTGTAAAAAAATTATTCAAAAGCTTTCCGTTTACTTTAATGTTAATGGTTCGAAATTCTAATGAACAGACAACAGTCTCTTTCTTATTACAAGAAATTAGTAAAAAGAAAAAAATAATTATGCAGTAAAAATATTTATTCATTTTAAAACTGGTTTTTGGAAAACTTGTTTTTTCCAATGGTTTCTTTTTGAAAAACCATAAAGCGCCAATTTGCTCATTGGGTAACTAAATTTAAGCATTCCATCATAATCGGTTCCTAGTTCTCTGTAAACTATATTTTTATTTTCTTTAAGACAAGAAACAATAGCTTCTGTAAATGCGGTTGGTCCGGTCATTTTGTGAACATCATAAGGGTATTTGTTTTCTTTTAAATTATCAATAATGATGTCGAGGGTTTTTTTCAAAAATGGATGTCCCGCTTCGAATATCAATCCCCACTGCACATAAATATTCCCATTATTTTCTTTGGCAATTATAGCGCAATCTGTTGGCAAAATAAAAGTATCTAATTTTTTCAAAATCAAACTGTCTATATCTAAATACACGCCTCCTTTTTTATACAAAATTGCATATCTAAAAAAATCAGCTTTTGCAGCACCAATATTTATTTTTTGAAACAAGCTATTTGTTTCTTCATCAAAATTTTCTTTAATAAAAACATCAATCATTTCATCATCAAAAAATTGATAGGTATATGTAGGATTTCTTTTTTTTAATTTATTAATGTGCCACTTTGTAAGCCATGGCAACTTTTTTGTTTTAAAAGTTTGATACATAAATTTTGGAATAGACATACTTAAAAATAACAATCATTCCTTTGTTTAAATCAAAATCTCTATATTTAATTAATGATTATCTTGATTTTCATTTCTTTTTAAAACCAATGGCATGAAAAAACATACGATTATTATATTTCTTTTTTTAATGTTGCTTGTCAATTTTGTGAGTGCACAATCAAAAGCGGATAAGTTTTATGAACTAATAAAAAATGACGGTACTGTTTTAACGGGACAATTTATTTCGGAAGACATTCACGAAATTCAGATAAAAACAAAAGAGCTTGGAGACATAGCTGTTCCTAAACACGAGCTAAAATCTATAAAAGAAATAAAACAAAACGAAGTAGTTGACAGAACTGAAGCAGAAAAAGAAGAATCGTTTTCAACGCGATATTTTTTTACTACGAATGCGCTTCCAATAAAAAAGGGTGATGGTTATATAAAATGGAATATTTTAGGACCAGACTTTCAATTTGGGGTTGGAAAAAATGTTGGAATTGGTATAATGACAAGCTGGATTGGAATTCCTATTATTGGCAGCTTCAAATATTCTTTTAATTTAGATTCTAACTTAAATTTTGCAATCGGTGCATTAGTTGCTTCTGGTTCATGGGTTAATCCGTCTTTTGGATTTGCAGTTCCATTTGGTGCATTTACAATAGGAAACAGAAAAGCCAATATCAATTTTTCTGCAGGTTATGGTACTGTATTTGGGACAGAAAACAATGGAGGCCGCGCACTTTTATCTGTTGGCGGAATGGTGAAAGTAAGCAAAAAAATAAGTTTAATATTCGACTCCTTTATCTCGCCATCTGATGGGGATAATTTTTCATTTTTAATACCAGGAATTCGTTGGCAATCAGAACCCAATAAAGCTTTTCAATTTGGATTTACAAGACTAACTTACAATGGAGAAACTTTACCTGTTCCAATTCCATCAATTCAATGGTACAGAAAATTGTAGTGTCTAAAAAAAGTTAATAATTAATAACTTGTTCAACCATTTCTGGTAAGGCCCTCCATTCGTATTGTTGGTTTCTCAACTGCGGTTCAAAGCCAGCTTCTTGAATCGCTTCTTGAATAGTTTTGCTAGTGAATCTATGAGGCGCACCAGCTGCGCTTACTACATTTTCTTCAATCATAATACTACCAAAATCATTTGCTCCGGCGTTTAAACAAATTTGTGCAATTTGTTTTCCAACGGTTAGCCAGCTTGCTTGAATATTTTTCACATTAGGCAACATAATTCTACTCATGGCAATCATTCTAATATATTCTTCCGGAGTGGTTAAGTTTTGAACGCCTCTTATTTTTGTAAGTAATGTGTCTACATCTTGAAACGTCCATGGAATAAAAGCTAAAAAGCCTTTTGCATTTTCTGGTTTTCTACTTTGAACCTCTCTAATTTTTACAAGATGTTCAAATCTTTCTGTAATCGTTTCAACATGTCCAAACATCATGGTAGCAGATGTTGTAATATTTAATTTATGACATTCGTGCATGACATCGAGCCATTCCTGAGCACCACACTTGCCTTTGCTGATTAGTCGTCTAACTCTATCCGTTAGTATTTCTGCACCTGCTCCTGGCAAACTATCCATTCCGGCTTCTTTCAATGCCATTAACACTTCTCTATGTGAGCTTTTTTCTAATTTAGTTATGTGTGCAATTTCTGGCGGACCTAAAGTGTGTAATTTAATATTGGGATATAATGATTTTAATTGTTTGAACAAATCGACATAAAAACTTAATCCTAATTCAGGATGGTGACCACCTTGCAATAGAAGCTGATCGCCACCGTATTTAATGGTTTCTTCAATTTTTTCTTTGTAGGTTTCAATATCAGTTATATAGGCATCTTTATGACCGGGTATACGATAAAAGTTACAAAATTTACAATTGGCGGTACATACATTTGTAGTGTTTACATTTCTGTCAATTTGCCAAGTAACTTTTCCATGAGGAACTTGCTTTTTTCTTAATTCGTTAGCAACAAACATTAAATCTGTTAGGGGAGCATTTTCAAATAAGAAGACACCTTCCTCAACAGAAAGGAATTCGAAATTAATTGCTTTAGAAAGTAAATTGCTGATATTCATCATGATCATTTATAAGAAAACAAAATTAAGACCAATAAGTTTATTGTTTTGGAAATTGTTTGGAAGGTTTATGGTTTAATAAGTTTAAAAGGTTGTAAAGTTACGGCTGAAACGGTTTAAACCGTTTCAGCCTGAAACAAAACATCACTACATTTGCATCATGATTCAATTTGAAAAATTTGTATTGGAAAATGGACTTCGTGTATTAGTTCACGAAGATAAAAGTACACCCATGGCGGTGTTGAATGTATTATATGATGTTGGAGCAAAAGATGAGAATCCCGAAAAAACAGGATTTGCCCATCTGTTTGAACATTTAATGTTTGGCGGCAGCAAAAACATTCCATCATATGATGAACCGTTGCAAGTAGCTGGAGGTGAGAATAACGCCTTTACAACAAATGATCTTACCAATTATTATTGTCAGCTACCAGCAGAAAATATTGAAACTGCTTTTTGGCTTGAAAGCGATAGAATGTTAAGTCTGGCTTTTAGTAAAAAAAGTTTAGAGGTACAGCGAAAAGTAGTATGTGAAGAATTTAAGGAACACTACATTAACAAACCCTACGGAGATGTTTGGCATAAAATGCGATCTCTAGCATATACTACCCACCCATATAAATGGATGACAATTGGCGCATCATTAAAACATGTGGAAGATGCAACATTAGAAGATGTAAAAGATTTTTTTTATAAGCACTATACTCCATGCAATGCCATTTTAGTAGTTGCAGGTAATATTGAAACAGCAAACATAAAAGTAATGGCTGAAAAATGGTTTGGACCAATTCCTGCTGGAATAAAATACGATAGAGTGTTGCCTGTTGAACCACCACAAACAACACCAAGACATCTAGAAATAAAGGCCAATGTGCCATTAGATGCATTATATAAGTGCTGGCATATTTCATCAAGAACAAGCAAAGATTATTATGCCAATGATTTAATATCAGATATTTTAAGCGGCGGCGGTTCCTCCAGACTATATCAAAGTTTAGTAAAAGAAAAAAAGTTATTTAGCAGTTTAGATTGTTATCATTTTGGAAGTACAGAAGCGGGCTTAATGACCATTGAAGGGAAGTTAGTTAAAGGAGTAAACATAAAAAATGCAGAGCAAGCGGTGGTTGATGAATTAACCAAACTACAAAACGAAGGCATTACAACAGCAGAGCTGGAAAAAGTAAAAAACAAAGCGGAGAGCACCATGACGTTTGAAGATATGGGTTTAATGAATCGGGCCTCAAGCATAGCAATGTATGAAAACCTTGGAGATCCGGATTTAATTAATACCGAATTAGCAAAATATCAGGAAGTAACAGCAGAAGAAATAAAAGAACAGAGTCGCATTGTTTTTAATGAAAACAATTGTAGCACGATGTATTATTTAAGCGACAACTAAAAAAAGATGAACAGAAAAATAGCACCTCCTATTAAAGACGCAATAGAATATCAATTATTGTTAAAACCTTATGAACAGTATACATTAGATAATGGCATTCAAGTCTATAGTGTAGATGCTGGAGCTCAAGAAGTCATTCAGGTAGAATTGGTTTATTATGCTGGAAATTGTTTTGAACAACAGAAAGGCATAGCCGCAGCGACTAATTTTTTATTAAAAAACGGCACTTCCAAAAAAACAGCATTTGAAATCAATGAAGCGTTTGATTATTATGGAGGATATTGTAACAGAAGTTGTTATAATGAAACGGCTGTTGTGAATTTACATTCACTAACCAAACACATATCAAAGCTCTTACCTGTAATGAAAGAAATGGTAACAGATGCCGTTTTTCCTTTGCATGAACTTGAAGTGTATCAACAAAATGTAATACAAAGATTAAAGGTGAATCTACAAAAAGCAGAATTTGTAGCAGGAAGATTAATAGACAGTTATGTATTTGGAGAGCAACATCCTTATGGCACTTACAATAATCAAGAAGACATAGAAGCTATAACTATAGAGGCGTGTAAAAACTTTTATCAACAGTATTATCTCAATGGCTGTTGTATGATTTTTGTTTCTGGGAAGTTGCCTGCCAATATGCGCGAGTTGCTAAATGAAAATTTTGGTCAGATTCAATCCACAAATTTTTCAATTAATATTCCATCGAGTATAGTCGATCCTTCCACACAAAAAAAATTCAGAATAGAAAACGATGTCAATGCTGTACAAGGAGCGATTAGATTAGCGATGCCATTTCCAAACAGACATCATCCAGATTTTAAAAAGGCGATGGTGTTGAATAATTTATTTGGTGGATTTTTTGGTTCAAGACTGATGAGTAATATAAGAGAAGACAAAGGGTATACTTATGGCATCTATAGTTATATACAAAATCACATACAAGAATCGGCATGGGTTATAAGTACGGAGGCGGGAAAAGATGTAACAGAGGCAACGATTGATGAAATATATAAGGAGATGCAAGTCTTGAGGAGTGAATTAGTGGGAGAAGAAGAATTGTTGTTAGTTAGGAATTATATGATAGGTGGAATATTGGGAGATTTGGACGGGCCGTTTCAAATAATGGCCAAATGGAAGAATATTATTTTAAATAAATTAGACGAGCAGTTTTTTTACGATTCGATACAAGAAATCAAAAGTATCAGCGCCGAAGAATTGAAGGCGCTGGCCAATAAGTATTTGCTTCCTGAGAATTTTTATGAGTTGGTGGTGTACTAAGGTTTAATGGGTTAAATCGCTGCGCTGATTTAAAGGTTTAATTGTTGATTTATTTTGTTGAGTTTCACGCAAAGCTCGCAAGTGAGTGAAGGTGCAAGGGGAAGGAAAGTTTAACGGTTTATTTTGCTGGGTGGGTTGAAGAAATAGAGTGGAGAAGCGAGATGGAATTTGAAGTGATTTTTTTGGTGTTTTTCACTGTTATTTATAAGAAAAAAACATTTTTTAGCATCACCCACCATTTAAATGGTGGGTGATGCTAAATTGAATACAAAATCAAAAACAAGAAGGGATTAAAATTTCGCCACAACGCCTAATTGAAAAAAAGAACCCAAAAGTCCCACCTCTGCATTGATACCAATTTTTTCTATAATATAGTAATTACATCCTAATTGAGCTGTAAAAGCAGTAGCGCTAGGAACAGAAGCGCTAACATTTACATTAGTACCTTGCCCATCGCTTCCATCAGCAGAAATCTTAAAACTTCCATAGCCCAATCCCAATCCACCGTAAGGATCAAATTTTGCAGAATTTCCAAAATGATAATTACCTCGAAACAATATTGCAAAATAACTAAGCTTCAAATTACTTTTATATGTAGCTGTAGCCCCAGGAACATAAACAGAAATATTTTCTTTACCGGTTACATTTCCAAAAATCAACTTTCCCCCAATGCTAATTTTATCTGAAACGCCTTTTTCGTATGATAGCCCAATTGGCCCCATAGATTTTATAGTTAAGCTTCCACTACCACCCGCAACGCTAGAACCGGCAGAAGCAGAGACATAGGTTTTATAAGGAGTAAAAAAACCATAACTTAAACCTACCCATTGAGCATCAGAAGAAAAGGCAGAACTACCATCACCTTGACAAAAAGCAAAAGAACTAAAACTCAAACAAAGCATTAAAAAAGACAATTTTTTCATTTTGATAAAATTTTTGTTAAATAATAAACCAAATATATAGCCATATTTTTATAATTAAAAAATGAAAATTAATCCAACAATAATAAATTTAAAGATAATTTTTGTATTTCTTTTTTGGTAGTTGTGTTGCCATTTAGCGTCATAATTTTTTTAATTCTACCCCACCATTTAAATGGTGGGTAGAGAATAATTCAATAATCGATAGCTACTTCGAATTTAAACACATAAACTCCTTACGTTTTTTCTACAAAGTATCTTTGTTATTTTCTCTCTTTCGTAAGTGTTTTATAAGAATGCCTACTTAATAATATTCTTGAATTTTATTGTTTAAAAACAATTCCCAAATTGGGAACATTTCTTATCTTTATAAAACAATAAATTTTGAGAGTGATTGCAAAAAAAACACTAAAAGATTTTTGGATTAAATACCCAGATTGTGAACAGCAGCTAAAATCCTGGCATCAGGAAGCTGAAAAGGAATCATGGAGCAATCCGAATAGTATAAAAATAAAATTTCCAACATCAAGTATTATATCAGATAATAGAATTGTTTTCAACATTAAAGGAAATAAATACCGCCTTGTTGTAAAAATTAATTATGATTTTGAAATTGTTTGGATAAGGTTCATTGGTACACATGAACAATACAACAAAATCAAAGCTAAAACAATTTAAATCGCTATCGTATGAAAATTATCAAAACAGAAACTGAATATAAAAATGCAATAATAAAATTAGAAAAGATATTTAATGCAAAACCAAATACGCCCAAAGGAGATCAATTGGAATTATTGTCGTTATTAATTGAAAAATACGAACAAGAAAAATATCCAATAGACATGCCAGATCCAATCGAAGCCATAAAGTTTAGGATGGAGCAAATGGGATATACACAAAATGACTTGGCAAAAATAATTGGTTTGAAAAGCAGAGCCAGTGAAATATTGAATAAGAAACGACCTCTTACGTTGGAGATGATTAGAAACTTACATGATAAAATGAATATACCAACTCAGGTTTTGATACAGGCGTATTGATGAGTTGATATAATTCAATTCGTTTTTTCCGAATCACTCAATTAAACTGCCCACCAACCTCTCGTACCATTGAAACCTTTTCTTTCATCTCATTTGATGACTCATGAAAACATCAACATCGACAGACGAGAACCCTCAACTATTTGAACGTATTGAACGTTTTCTTGACACAAAGTATTTTTGATTAGAGCGAAAAACAGAATATGAATGAAGAAAAAAGTCAAATCTCAATATTCGTTCTCGCTCTCATTTTCACACCGACTTTTTGAACCTCCCCAACGTCTTGAACCTATTAAACCTCCAAAAATACCAAACCTTTCTTTTGTCATTTCGCCAAATATCTTGAAATTCGCCTATGCAATTTTTAAAAAAAGATTTTAACAACGAGCTGTTAGTTGACTTATACAAATCCATTCTTTTTCCAAGAATGATCGAAGAAAAAATGTTGGTCTTACTTCGTCAAGGAAAAATCTCAAAATGGTTTAGCGGAATCGGTCAGGAAGCGATTGCAGTAGGCGCAACGAAAGCCCTGGACAGCGATGAATGGATTATGCCACTGCATCGAAATTTAGGCGTATTCACTTCAAGAAATATGCCCTTGAGTAAATTGTTTAAACAATGGCAAGGCAATAAAGATGGCTATAGCAAAGGAAGAGAAAGAAGCTTTCATTTTGGTAGCTCAGAACATCATATTTGTGGAATGATATCGCATCTTGGTCCACAAATGGCCTTGGCAGACGGTGTGGCTTTAGCTCATAAATTAAGAAAAGAAAAGAAAGTGTCGCTCGCTTTTACAGGTGATGGCGGTACAAGCGAAGGAGATTTTCACGAAGCGCTGAATGTAGCTGCTGTGTGGGATTTGCCAGTTATTTTTATTATTGAAAACAATGGATATGGATTAAGCACTCCTACTAATGAACAATATCGTTGCCAAAACTTAATAGATAAAGCGGTTGGATACGGTATAGAGGGAAAACAAATAGATGGAAATAATATTCTAGAGGTATACAAAACAATTTCTGAAGCAAAAGCTTTTTGTGTAGAAAACCAAAAACCGTTTTTAATAGAATGCATGACCTTTCGTATGCGCGGACACGAAGAGGCCAGCGGTGTAAAATATGTTCCAAAACATTTGTTTGATGAATGGGAACTAAAAGATCCTATTAAAAATTATGAGACTTGGCTTAAGCAAGAAAATATTTTATCTGAAGGCGAATTGACAGAGATAAGATTAACCATAAAAAATCATATTGAAGCAGAATTGAAAATAGGCTTTGAGGCAACTCCTATTATTCCAGATACTTCCGAAGAAATAAATGATTTATACGCAGTAAGAAAAAATCACCCCGGCATTGTAATAGACAATAGCTCTGTGAATGAACCAATATTTAACGGCACCTCATCTGAAAAAAAATATATCAATGCCATTAGCGACGCACTCGACCAATCACTTTCTCGCTTAGATAATTTTGTGTTAATGGGTCAGGATATTGCCGAATACGGTGGTGCATTTAAAGTAACCGAAGGGTTTGTAGAAAAATTTGGTAAGGATAGAATAAGAAACACACCCATTTGCGAAAGCGCTATTGTGGGCGCATCCTTGGGGTTAAGTTTACAAGGATTTAAATCTATGATGGAAATGCAGTTTGCAGATTTTGCAACGGTAGGGTTTAATCAGATTATCAACAATCTTGCAAAGATTCATTATCGTTGGGGACAAACAGCCGATGTGGTGGTAAGAATGCCTACAGGCGGAGGCGTTGGTGCCGGTCCTTTTCATAGCCAAAGCAATGAAGCTTGGTTTGTACATACACCTGGCTTGAAAGTGGTTTATCCTTCTTCACCGATAGATGCAAAGGGTTTGTTGATTGCAGCTATAAACGACCCCAATCCTGTAATATTTTTTGAGCATAAAGGTTTGTATAGAAGTATTAATGGCATGGTTCCAGATGATTATTATGAGATTGAGATTGGGAAAGCCAAACATGTAAAACATGGAGATGATATTTCAATTATTACATATGGCGCTGGCGTTCACTGGGCAACCGATTATCAAAAAAACAACCCATCAATTTCAATTGATATTTTAGACTTACGAACTTTATTACCGCTTGACTATGAAGCAATACGATTGTCTGTAAAAAAAACCGGCAAGGTTTTAATTTTGCATGAAGACACCTTAATGGGTGGCATTGGAGGAGAGATTTCTGCATGGATTACTGAAAATTGTTTTGAATTATTAGACGCACCCGTTATTCGTTGCGGAAGTTTAGACACCCCAATCCCATTTAATTTAGAATTAGAAAAGAACTTTATGGCTAATGCCAGATTAGGCGATAGTGTAAAAAAATTGATGAGTTATTAATTATAATACAAAAATCATCTATCTTTACAATTAGTCAAGTTTTGTTAATTTATTTTTAAAACAAATTTTTTTATGAAGAAATTTTACACATTATTAGTTGGAATTATTTTTTCTTTTGGTATTAATGCACAAACTGTTGCAATAACAAGCGGTGCAGGAGGTGCTCAAGGAACTAGTGGCAACATTATTGTTGGCCAAAGTAATTACCATGTTAGTGAATCTATTTACACCGAAACTGAAATAGGTGGAAATACTACATTTACTTCAGCTGGTACAGCAATTAATAAAATTGGATATTATGTTACTGCCGTAGGTTCTCCTGCAACAGTAAGTACATTTAAAATTTGGATGAAAAATGTAGCATTAGCTACCACAACTTTAGCTGCAGGCACATATTCAACAACAGGGTACACTTTAGTATATAATGGATCTTTTACTCCTACAAATATTTATCCTACGCCTAACGAATTATTGTTAACGACATCTTTTACCAGAACAGCTGGAACAAATCTAGAAGTATTGGTAGAAAGACTTGATGGCGTATTAAATACTGGGTATGTATTTTTAGCTGCTAATGGTAATCAAACGTCATCTACCATTACAACAGCGCGCAGATATAATGGCGCAACTGCACCAACTGGCACTAGTAGCTTGACGGCTTCTGCCTTTAGGCCCGCTATTGAATTAATTCATGTACCGCCAATCGATGCTAATGCTTATGATATTATAGCTCCAAACGTTTCTTGTTATGGAAGTTTGCAAAATATTGGCATTGTGATTGAAAATGCGGGAACAACTCAAATTGCTGCAGGTGCGGCGAGTGTAAATTTCAAAATCAGAGGGGCTAATTCATTTACAGGCACCTTAACTAATACAGGAGCAATAGCTCCAGGTGCAACCGGAACCGTTACGTTTACTGGTATTAATTTAAACAATCCGGGTACAAACTACGATACTGCAATAGTAACAATTACAGGTGATGGCGATCATTCAAATGATACTTTATACACTACAACTAGCACCTCTCCTGTATTAAATACTTTTCCTTTAGTGGAAGATGCAGAAACCACACCATTAGCGGTTTTCCCTTATGCTAGCAGAATAGATATTGATCAAGCATGGACATTACAAACAGGTGCCTACAGCAACGGAATTACAACAGTTGATTCTTTAGTTCCAAGGGCTCCTGGTTCAAGATTTTATTTATTTGATAGCTATAATGCATCAGAAGGAACACAAAGTAGATTATACAGTAAATGTATTGATGTGCCTTCTTCAATTGCTAGCCTTAATTTAAGTTTTTGGATGAGTCACGATAGTGCGTATCCTGCATATCAAGACAGTATGTATATATCAGTTTCTACAAATAAAGGAGTTACGTGGACAAGATTACAAGGTTATGACAGACTTGATGCAACAGCAAATGCATATTACTGGAAAAAAGATAGCGTTAATTTAAATGCATATATTGGACAAACCATTCAAATTGGTTTTGAAGGATCTAGTCATTATGGAAACGCTTTTGGTTTGGATGACATTAACGTAAAAGCTATTACATGCGTACCTACTTTTACCGCTGTTACTCAAACAGCATGTAACTCTTTTACATGGACTAATGGTACCACATACACAAACTCTGGAACATATATATATGCTCATACAGTAACTGGAGGATGTCTTGCTACTGACACACTTCATTTAACTATAAATGTAGGTTCAGTAACATCATCAACACAAACTGCATGTAATTCATACACATGGCATGGTACAACTTACACAGCAAGCGGAAACTATGCTTTTCTAACCGGCTGTAATGTTGATAGTCTTTATTTAACAATAAATCAAGGCACTCATAATGTTGTAACACAAGCAGCATGTAATTCATATACATGGCACGGTACAACCTATACAGCAAGTGGAAATTACACTTATAGTTACAACAACAACAATAGTTGTGCATCCGTAGATACGCTTCATTTAACTATCAATACAGGTACATTCAACTCTGTAACACAAGCAGCTTGTAATTCATATACATGGCACGGAACAACCTATACAGCAAGTGGAAACTATACTTATAGCTACAGCAACAACAACAGTTGCGCATCTGTAGATACACTTCATTTAACCATTACGGTTGGTTCACAAAATACAACAAGAGATACAGCATGTAATTCATATACATGGCATGGCACAACTTATACCGTAAGTGGAAATTATGCATTTGCAGTAGGTTGTAATATTGATAGTCTTTACTTAATTATCAACCAAAGTACACACAATGCTGAAACACAAGCATCATGTAACTCATATGTATGGCATGGTACAACCTATACTGCAAGCGGTGTTTATACTTATAGTTATAATAACAACAACGGTTGCGCTTCTGTAGATACGCTTCATCTAACTATCAATACAGGTACATTCAACTCATCAACACAATCTACATGTAATTCATATACATGGCATGGAACAACCTATACTGCAAGTGGTGTTTATACTTATAGCTACAACAACAACAATAGTTGTGCATCTGTAGATACACTTCACTTAACGATAACAGTAGGTACACAGACTACAACAAGAGATACAGTTTGTGATTCTTACACATGGCATAATACAACCTACACAACAAGCGGTAATTATGCTTTTGTAAATGGTTGCGATGTTGATAGTCTTTATTTAACTGTTAATCAAAGCACTCACAATGCTATTACAGTTTCAACAATAACTTCATACACTTGGCATGAAACTACTTATACTGAAAGCGGAGTATATACATTTAGTTATGATAACAACAGCGGCTGCGCATCTGTAGACACGCTTTATTTAACTATAAACCCAGCTCCTCACTTGGTATATAATAACCCAACTAAAAATGGAGTTTTCTCAATTAATTTATCTGCACTGCAAACAGTATTGATTTACAAAATAATTTCTGTAAGTGTATATGATGCAACTGGAAAATTATTGTTTGATCAAAGATTAAGCAATAACGGCACAAATGATATTAACCTAAGTAAATATCAAAATGGAGTATACTTCATAATCATTCATTCTTCAGATAATATGATTAAATATTCTGACAGAATTCTTAAGGCTAATTAAAATAGTACAACCAATAAAAAGGGAAGCAATTGCTTCCCTTTTTTTATTCAACATTGTTGGAAGGAATAAATTTCATTGATATTGAATTTACGCAATGACGTGTGTTTTTATTTGTGAAGTGTTCTCCAATAAAAACATGTCCTAAATGACCACCGCATTTAGCGCAAACAATTTCTGTTCTATTACCATCGGCATCGGGTAAGCGTTTTACAGCACCTGTAATTTCATCATCAAAGCTTGGCCATCCACAATGAGAATCAAACTTATCTTTAGATAAATACAATGGCGCATCGCATTGTTTGCAAACATACATTCCGTTTGATTTGTTGTTTGTATAATCACCGGAAAATGGCCGCTCAGTGCCTTTCTTAATAATTACATACTCTTCCTCGGAGGTTAGTTTATTTAATTTCATTGTGGGTTGAATTTGATTAAATTTTTTAAAATGCCTGTATGCACTTAAAACATAATGATTGAAAGAAAGTTCATCTGTTTTCATTATAAAACTATAGCTAGGCTTATACCATACAAAAAAACTGTCTAATTGCGCGCCCGACAAACCGGTTATTCTTTTTATAAAATTTTTATTGAATCGATAGTTTATATATTTTTCTTCTTCTTCCATCTGCAATCTTTTTTGAAAAGAAAGCAACCGTTCGTTTCTTTTAAATCTAAATATGTTTACTATTTCATCTAAATCAAAACCTACTCCACCTGATGGTGATACCGAAGCATTTAAACCTGGTTTTTTGTAATTAAAAAAAGCGGCATTTAATTGATGGTTTTCTTCCCTTTCTTCTTCAAAAGTTTTAGAAACAACAGTCACTTCTTTTAAAGTGTTATATTTTCCTTCTACTTTAATATGCAATGAAATATCAAAATTATCGGGGTTATTAATTTGTTGAAGGGTAAAGTGTTGTGAATATTTATTATTGTAAAAAAAACAAACAGAATCTTTTTCATTTAAATATAAACTGTATCTCCCCAAACTATCTGTATAACTGTAACGACCGTTGCTGCTTATGACTTTTACTTTTTCTATGTAATTAATTTTTGAAATATCATATACTGTGCCCTTCACAGTAATTTGAGCGTGCAAACAAAAAGGAAAAAGAAAAATAGAAAAAAAAGGAAATCTCAAAATGATTTTGATTTGTTTGTCAAAATAAATTCATTACAAATATAATTGAATGATTAAGAAACGAATTAACGTTGATTTTGCTTTTCAATTACATCTAAAATAACAGAAGGAAAGTAAGTGTGTTCCAGTTGGTGAATTTTATTTGTTAGGGTCTCCACCGTTTCATTGGAATCTAGTGCAACATTTTTTTGAAAAATGATTTCTCCATGATCATAAATTTCATCAACAAAATGAATAGTAATTCCACTTTCTTTTTCTTGATTGGCAATTACCGAAGCATGAACCTTAGATCCATACATTCCCTCACCACCATATTTAGGCAACAAGGCAGGATGAATATTAATAATTTTTTGTTGATAAAGATTCAAGATTTCAGTTGGAATCTTTTTAAGAAACCCAGCAAGAATAATCCACTGAATATTGTGTTTTTTTAAAACCTCAATAAAGCTTTCGGGATTAGATAAATCCTCGTTTTTTATTAGCAGAACGGGAATGTTGTTGTTTTTTGCGATTTCTATAACGCCCGCATTTGGTTTATTGCAAACAATTAAAGCAACCTTTACCGATCTATTGTTTCTTAAAAAATTAATTATATTTTTTGCGTTTGATCCTGCGCCACTTGCAAAAATGGAAATATTTGTTGTTGAATTATGTTTCCCCAATATTTTATCAAATATTTTTTTTACATAACTTTTAAAAAAAACAAATTGCCCAAATGGTATACTTATGATGATTATACATAATGGCCATAAAATGGTTACAATAAACAGATACAATAAATACCATAAAAAATTTTTTTCTAGAGAAAACAACGCAATGATTTTTTCTCCTAATCTTGCACAAACGCTCCCTCCTATTGCAAAGCTTATCAATATAAGCATCAGATTTTTTCCATCAACTTTCCATTTTTCTTGCAAATTTTTTAGCATGCGGCAAAATTGCATCATAATATTTAAAAAACGATTCGAATCTGTAACGATTTTTTGATTGGCATTCTTTACAATTTTATGACAAAGCAAAAAACTACTTTTCGTAATTCATTGAAAAACATTAATAAAATTCAAAAATTTTTTTCAAAAATGTTGATATAATGTCAACATCCTGTCTTACTTTTGTGCGCGAAAAAGGATTTTTTCAACATTAGCCCAGATAACTGTATGAGCCGCTATCGAATAAACATCACCAAAGTATTATTAAGTCTATTATTTCTATTTATTTTATCTTCTAATAATAGCGTATTTGCTGCAGACGGAGAAGCGTTGTTCAAAGCAAATTGTTCTAATTGTCATAAGCCAGATGCCGATTACACTGGCCCTGCTTTAAAGGGTTGGAGCACCAGAGAACCTAGTAAAGACTGGGTGTACAAATGGATTGCCAATCCATCACAAATGATTGCTACCGATGAGTATGCAAAAGGACTTTTTGCAAAATACAAGCCGACGGTGATGACGGCTTTTCCAAATTTGAAAAAAGAAGAGATCGATGCTATTTTAAAATATGTTGATGATTACACACCTCCAGCAGCAACAGCTGCATCTTCAACTGGCGGTACAGAATCTGAAGGTGATAATTCAATGTTATATGGCATACTTACCCTGATATTAGCTTTAATTGCAATGATTTTATTGCAAGTTAACAGCAATCTTCGTAAGCTTTCAGATGATAAGGAAGGGGTACATCGTGGTGAGCCAGTTCCATTTTATCGCAATAAAACCTACATAATGGCGGGAATTCTTGTAATGGCTACAGTTGGAGGCTATTATGTTATTAATGGTGCTATTGGATTGGGTCGCCAACAAAAGTATCAACCAGTTCAACCTATTTATTATTCTCATAAAGTACATGCCGGAACCAATCAAATCAGTTGTTTGTATTGTCACGGAAGTGCTCAAGATAGCAAGCACGCAGGAATTCCTTCAGTAAATGTTTGTATGAATTGTCATATGGCCATTAAAGAATATAAAGGAGATCCTATCGTAAAAGAAGACGGAAAAGTATTAGATGCTACTGCTGAAATTCAAAAATTGTATTCTTATGCAGGATGGAATCCAGAAACAAAACAATACAACCCAGACAACAATAACGACGGCGTACCAGATGGCGCTAGACCAATCTCTTGGGTAAAAATTCACAATTTACCAGACCATGTTTATTTTAATCATAGTCAACACATAAAAGTAGGTAAACAACAATGCCAAACTTGTCATGGTAATATTCAGGAAATGCCTGAAGTGTATCAGTTTTCTAACTTAAGTATGGGTTGGTGTATCAATTGCCACAGAGAAAGCAAGGTTGATTTTTACAACAAAGAAAGTGGCGAAGGCAATAAGTTTTACAGCATTTACGAAAAATTTCATCAAGATATAAAAGACCACAAATTAGACAGTGTTACTGTAGAAAAAATTGGTGGTACAGAATGTCAAAAATGTCACTATTAATAAAGCTATTGCTATTTTAATAGAATACTGAGAATATTAACGAAATATCGAACTAAAAAACTATGAGTAATAAGAAGTATTGGCAGAATTTCGGAGAACTAAAACAGTCGGATGCTTATTTGCAATCTGCAGAAAATGAGTTCAAAGAAGATTTACTCCCTGTGGAAGAGCTTTCAAAAGAAGGGCTTTTCGAAGGTAAAACACCTCGCAGAGATTTCTTAAAATATTTAGGGTTTAGCACAGCAGCGGCAACTATTGCGGCAAGTTGTGAAATGCCAGTAAGAAATGCCATTCCATACCTTCAAAAACCAGAAAACGTTACTCCTGGTGTAGCTAACTATTATGCTTCAACTTATATTAATGGCGGAGATGCTATTAGTGTGGTTGTTAAACAAAGAGATGGTAGACCAATTAAAATAGAAGGAAACGAATTATCAAGTATCACTAAAGGAGGAACTAACGCTCAAGCGCAAGCTTCCGTATTGGATTTGTATGACACCACTCGTCTTCGTCATCCACTACAAAAAGATGGTAACGATTTTAAAGAAGTAACTACATTTGATGCATTTGATTCAATGGTTACAACAGCACTTGCTGGTATTGGTACAAAACCAGTTGTATTGTTAACCTCTACCATCAATTCTCCATCCACACAACAAATAATTAATTCGTTTTTAGCAAAATATCCTGGCAGCCGTCATGTACAATATGATGCTGTAAGTTATGGTGGGATGTTGTTGGCGAATGAGGCTTGTTATGGTAAAAAAGCTATTCCTTCTTATCATTTTAATAACGCAAAAACAATTGTGAGTTTGAGCGCTGATTTTTTAGGTACTTGGTTAAGTCCGGTTGAATTCAGCAAACAATATTCTACAAATAGAAAAGTTACTAGCGAAAAACCTGAATTAAGCAGACACTTTCAATTTGAAAGCATGTTGAGTTTAACAGGAAGTAATGCTGATGACAGATATACACACAAGCCATCAGAAACCGGAAAAGTTGCAATGGCATTGCTAGCAAAATTAGGCGGAGCAGTTGCTGCCCCTTCAATTGCAGATGCAAAACTTAAAGAAGGAATTGACAAAGCTGCTGCTGCATTAATGAGTACAAAAGGAGCTTCATTAGTTGTTTGTGGAAGCAATGATTTAAATGTTCAAGTGGTGGTTAATGCCATCAATGAATTAATTGGAGCGAATGGTACTACTATTAATTGGGCAATTACCAATAATACACGTAAAGGAGTAGACGCAGAAATGGTTCAATTAGCCGCAGATTTAAATGCAGGCTCAATTGGTGCATTATTAATTTATAATTGCAATCCGGTATACACCTATGCAGAGGGCAAGAAATTTGGTGAAGCAATCTCAAAAGCGGGTGTATCAATTTCTTTCAATGGTACAATGGATGAAACAACTGAGCAATGTAAGTATGTAATTCCTTCACATCATTGGTTAGAAAGCTGGGGTGATGCAGAACCAAAATCAGGTTATGTTAGCTTCATGCAACCAACTATCAATCCATTGTTTAAAACAAGAGCTTTTCAAACATCTTTAATAAAATGGACTAGCAATGCTGGATCAGCTGCTGCTATGCCTTCATTAGATAGCACAGTAAAAGCAAATTCAACTCCTGTTATTTCAGCTTCAGCTGCAGGAAACGATTATGAAAGTTTCTTTAAATCATATTGGACAGCTTTCTTAGGCGGCGGAGAATCATACAACAAAGCAATACAAGATGGTATTGTAGAGAAAGAAATAGCACCTGCTGCTGCCGTATTCAATAACTCAAGTTTGTTAACAGCAACTCAAAAACTTGCAGCTTCTAAAAGCGGTGAGACAGAGCTTGTTTTATATCAAAAAGTTTCTCTAGGAAATGGTAATCAAGCAAACAATCCTTGGTTACAAGAATTGCCTGATCCTATTTCAAAAGTAACATGGGATAACTATGCAATGGTTAGTCCGGAAATGGCTAAGTCATTGATTGGTATTGATATCATGCACAATCAACGTGAAGCTGATGCTTATGAAGTAACTCCTGAAAAACCAGTTGTAAAAATCACAATGAATGGTAAGACAATTGAATTACCTGTGTTGATTTTGCCTGGTTTAAACAATAATACTGTTGCTGTGGCTTTGGGATATGGAAGAGCAAGTGCCGATGAAAAAAATTCTTTAGACAGAGTAGGAAAATCTGCAACAGGCGCTGGTAAAAACGCTTATCCTTTAGTAAGTTTTGATGGAGCATCATTTTCATACGCAGCAGTAGTAACTGTAGAAAAAACAAACAGCACTTATCCATTAGCTCAAACTCAGGTGCATGGTTCTTCAGAAGCAAGACCGGTAATATACGAAACTAGCTTATCAAGTTATTTAAAGAACCCAGAAGCATTATTAGAAGAACCTAATAGTGAGAGAATATCATTATTGGCCGAAGGAAAAAATGATTTTGTAACTGAAGGAACAATATATCCAAATTTTGAGAAGCCAGGAATTAAGTGGGGAATGAGCATTGACTTAAACACTTGTACTGGTTGTAGTGCTTGTGTGGTGGCTTGTACAGCAGAAAACAATGTGAGTGTAGTAGGTAAAACACAAGTACAGAAAGCTCATGAAATGCATTGGTTAAGAATTGACCGTTATTTTACTGGAGATGTAAAAAATCCAGATGTTGTATTTCAACCTATGATGTGTCAACATTGCGACAACGCTCCTTGCGAAAACGTTTGTCCGGTTGCTGCAACTAATCATAGCAGTGAGGGATTAAATCAAATGACTTACAACCGTTGTATTGGTACAAGATATTGTGCAAATAACTGTCCTTTTAAAGTACGTCGTTTTAATTGGCTAGATTTTACAGGGTCTGATAGTTTTAAAGATAATCAAGAACCACTTAGAGGTACACAATTAGATGAAGCGGTATTCCAAATGAATGACGACTTAACAAGAATGGTATTAAATCCAGATGTTACTGTACGTTCAAGAGGGGTAATTGAAAAATGTTCATTCTGTGTACAACGTTTACAAGAAAGTAAGCTAGAAGCTAAAAAACACCAAGATCCTTCAATGGTTCGTAATGTAAAAACGGCTTGTATGCAGGCTTGTCCTACTAATGCAATTAGTTTTGGTAACGTGAATGATAAAGAAAGTGAGGTTTCTAAATTAAGAAAAGATAAAACCAGAAACTTCTATGTATTAGAGCAATTGCACGTATTACCTAATGTAAGCTATTTGGCAAAAATTAGAAATACAGACAGACATGTAGGAATTGCAGAAGAAAAAGAAGAAACAACACACGGTTAAAATATTCGAAATAAAAAAGACTAACAGCTAATAAAATAGCGAAAAGCGAAAAAAGAATATGTCATTACTCAAATACGAATCACAGACTAGGGAACCATTAATTGATGGTGAAAAGAATTATCATCAGATAACAGAAGACATTATTACTCCAATAGAGTTAAAACCTAGCAAACTTTGGTATGTAGGTTTTTTCATTAGCGTTGGATTATTGTTATTTGGTGCGTATAGCGTATACAGAGAGGTAACTTATGGTATTGGACAATGGAATTTAAATAAAACAATCGGATGGGGTTGGGATATTACCAACTTTGTTTGGTGGGTAGGTATTGGTCATGCTGGAACTTTGATTTCTGCGATTTTATTATTGTTCCGTCAAGGATGGAGAACAGGTGTGAACAGAGCAGCAGAAGCGATGACAATTTTTGCGGTTATGTGCGCGGGTCAATTTCCAATTTGGCACATGGGTCGTGTGTGGATGGCTTTCTTCGTATTGCCTTACGCTAACTCACGCGGACCATTATGGGTAAATTTCAATTCACCTTTATTATGGGATGTGTTTGCAATTTCTACTTATTTTACTGTTTCATTGTTGTTTTGGTATTCAGGCTTACTTCCTGATATGGCAACTGTGAGAGACAGAGCTAAAACAAAACTTCGTAAATTATTATATGGTGTAGCTTCATTTGGTTGGACAGGAAGCACAAAACACTGGCAAAGACATGAATCACTTTCATTGGTATTGGCCGGCTTAAGTACACCACTAGTATTATCAGTACACACCATTGTATCTTTTGACTTTGCCACATCGGTTATTCCAGGTTGGCATACTACAATCTTTCCTCCATATTTCGTGGCAGGAGCCGTATTTAGTGGATTTGCAATGGTACAAACCTTATTGATTGTTGTTAGAAAAGTAATGGGACTTCAGGATTATATTACTTTAGGCCATATAGAGGCTATGAACAAAGTAATTGTATTAACCGGAAGTATTGTGGGTTGCGCATATTTAACCGAATTGTTTATTGCTTGGTATGGTCAAAACCCATACGAATGGTATGCATTTAGTCAGAACAGAGCGAACATTTTTAGTCCATACGGATGGAGTTATTGGTTGATGATGTTTTGTAACGTAGTCTCTCCGCAATTGTTTTGGAGTAGAAAATTAAGAAGAAACATCACGGTCACTTTCTTTATGAGCGTAGTTGTAAATATTGGTATGTGGTATGAGCGTTTTGTAATTATCGTTACTTCTATTTATAGAGATTTCTTACCGTCAAGCTGGAGTACTTATTACACACCAAGTATTTGGGAGATTGGATTTTACTTAGGAACGTTTGGTTTATTCTTTACTTGCTTTTTCTTATTTGCTAAATACTTCCCCGTTGTTGCGGTTGCAGAAGTAAAATCAATTTTGAAAACAAGTGGCGAAAACTATAAGGCAAAAATGACTGAAATCGAAAAATCAGATGCTGAGAAGTTTTATGTAGAAGAAGTGGCTCACGCTCATCATTAATAAAAAATAAAGTTTAAAAGTTAATATTTATAATATGGCTGGAGGTATAAAAAAATTTGTTGTTGGTTCATTTGAAGATGAAGCGGTTTTATTTCCCGCAGTAAAAAATGTTCGCAAGGCAGGATATAAAATTCATGATGTTTACACTCCTTTCCCTGTTCATGGTTTAGATCATGCAATGGGATTAAGAGAAACAAGTTTGCATACAGCAGGATTTATTTTTGCTGCTACTGGAACCACAACAGCATTAAGTTGCATTAGCTGGATCTTTACAAAGGATTGGCCTTTAAATATTGGTGGAAAGCCCCATTTTGCAATACCAGCATGGATTCCAATTACTTTCGAATTGACTGTATTGTTTTCTGCTGTTGGAATGGTGTTAACATTCTGCTACTTGTGTCAATTGTCTCCATTTGTAAAAAAACATCATTTTCATGCAAGAGCTACAGATGATTTATTTGTAATGGCTATTGAATGCACAGAAAAAACAAACGAAGCAGAATTAATAAACTTCTTAGAAAAATCAGGTGCACAAGAAGTAAATGTACAAATGGCGGAAACGGGCTGGTGGATTGGAAGATATGATAGAGAACAAAAATTATACAGAGAAGAATTAGGGTATTAATTTGAAATGATACAAGAGTGTCAAATCAATTTGAAAAATAAAAAAGATAAAGTGTTTATAATAATGAAAAAAATTGCAGCAATATCGTTACTAGTACTGGGTGCTTGTATTGCAATCGTAAGTTGCGACAGCAAACGCGAACCTGGTAAAATATATATGCCGGATATGGCTTATAGCAGAGCATATGAAACCTATGCTGGCAGAGACTCTTCGGTTTTTACCAATCATATTGATGAAGTTGGCGGCAGTAAAATTTATTATGACAACAATCCGGTTAAAGGAACGATTAAAAGAGGCGAATTGTTTCCTTATACATTGCCAAACGATAGCAATGGATACGCAATGAGCGCAATGGTAAAAAATCCATATGACTCTATAAAAATGACTGAAGCCGATTTAAAAGAAGCAGGAAGATTATTTAATATCAATTGTGCAATTTGTCATGGTGAAAAAGCACAAGGTAATGGTCCAATATCAACATCAGGTAAAATTGGTGGGATAGCAAACTTAACATTAGACAACTATGTAAAAATGGCTGATGGTACTATGTTTCATTCTATAGCTTATGGAAAGAACAACATGGGAAGCTACGCATCACAGTTAGATAAAAAACAACGCTGGATGATCATTAAATATATTAGAACGCTTCAACCAAAACCAATGGAAGCTTCATCAACAGTAAGTAAAGACAGTACAAAAACAAAATAAAGTTTATTTAGATGAATCAACAATTTGAACTACCAAGCAGTTATAAAAAATGGACATGGGGATTGATAATTGCCGGACTATTAGCTTTGGTGTATGGAATTATTGTGATGCAACCATTTGCCCCAGTTGCACATCATGCTGCAGAAGGCGCGCAAGATTATAGCGGCACAAGGTTTTGGGCAGTATTGTTACAAAATTCAGTGTTTTGGTTATTGGTTGTAAATGCATCTATGTTTTTCATTTGTGTTACAACAATGGCAATGGGCGGATGGCAAGTTGCATTAAGAAGAGTGCCAGAAGCTATATCAAGTGTTGTTCCTACTTTGGGCATCATTACATTTTTAGTGTTAATGGGAATTATTTGGGGTGGTAGAACAGATATTTACATTTGGTTAGATAAAGACTTAGTTCAACACGACCACATCTTAAAAGGGAAAAGCGGATTTTTAAATCCAACTTTCTTTACCATTTGGTCTGCTATTTCAATTATCATGTGGTGGTTATTAGGCCGTAAAATGAGAAGTTTAAGTTTAGAGTCTGATAAGAATGGTCAGATGGATTATGCAACAGCAAAAAAATGGATTTTTAAAAATACTGTTTGGGCATCTTTATATTGTGTGTTCTTTGGTTTATCTGTAGCCTCTACTATTCCGTGGTTGTGGTTGATGAGCATTGATGCACATTGGTTTAGTACCATGTTTAGCTGGTATACTTTTGCAAGCAGTTTTGTTTCAGGTATGTCACTTGTTGCTTTGTTTATTATCTTTTTAAAGAACAGAGGTCAATTAGAATATGTTACAGAAGAGCATTTACATGATGTAGGTAAATTCATGTTTGCGTTTTCGGTATTCTGGACATACTTATGGTTCTCTCAATACATGTTGATTTGGTATAGTAATCAACCAGAAGAAACAAAATATTTTATCGAAAGAATTGGAACAGCAGATAAATCCGGTCCTTATCACGGATTGTTTTTCCTTAATTTAATTTTAAACTTTTTATGCCCTTTGTTGATATTGATGAAAAGAGGCGTAAAAAGAAATTGGTCTGCCGTTACTTTTATGGCTGTGTTAATCATATTTGGACATTGGATAGATTTCTATCAAATGGTTATGCCTGGTACTATGAAAGAGCATGCAGAAATGATGCCATTTGAATTTGGAATTGGCGCTTTATTTGTTGGAATCATCATGTGGGGTGTTGGAAAATATTTAACTAAACATCCATTGTTGATGAAGAATCATCCGTTCATAAAAGAAAGTATGATTCACCATACATAATCAATCTGTGTAATTAAGAAAAAGAAAAAATATTTATAATGAAGGAGTTTTATTTTATAGCGATAGTTGTTATAGTTTTTGTTGTGATTTTTCAAATCGCAAAAGCTAGTGAATATGTAAGTGTTCTTAAAGGCGAGGAAAAATCTCGTAAACAGAATAACAAAATCAATGCATTTTTGATGATTGCATTTTTAGTGTTTGGGCTATTTGGCGCTTGGTATTGCAATGAACTTTATTTCAGCAAAACATTATTCCCTCAAGGGTCAGCTTCTGTAGAAGGGGAAAAAATTGATTTAATGTTGTACATAACCCTAGCCGTTACAGGAAGTGTTTTTATTATTACTCAAGTATTATTGTTTTGGTTTGTTTTTAATTATCAAGAAAAAGACGGACAAAAAGCATTTTATTTTCCGCACAACAATAAATTAGAATTATTATGGACAACTGTTCCAGCTATATTTTTAACGGTGCTTGTTGTTTTTGGATTAAAATATTGGTTTAAAATGACAGCCCCTGCCCCAGCAGATGCAGTTGTTGTTGAAATAACAGGTCATCAATTTGCATGGGAAATGAGATACCCTGGAACTGATGGTAAACTTGGAAAGAAAAACTATAAACTATACAATCAACCTTCAGGAAATACATTAGGCGTAGATTTTGAAGATCCAGAAAGTTGGGATGATTTACATACTACAGAAATGCATTTACCGGTTGGAAAGTCTGTAAAGCTTGTAATAAATGCAATGGATGTCATTCATGATGTTGGTCTTTCTCATTTTAGAATGAAAATGGATGCAGTACCTGGCATACCAACAACCATGTGGTTTACACCAAAGTATACAACAGAAGAAATGAAGAAAAGAACAGGCAACCCAAACTTTGTTTATGAAATAAGTTGCGATCAAATGTGCGGTAAAGGTCATTTCTCTATGCGTGGTGTAATTGTTGTAGAAAGCGAAGCGGATTATAAAAACTGGCTTGCTCAACAAAAACCAGAATATCTTACCTTTTATCCAGAAAAAGATCCAACTAATAAAAAAACAGAAACTGTCGATAGCTCAATGGTAAGTACGCCAATTGCTCAGACTGTTTCAATGAAATAATAAAGACAAAAATCTTAATTCAGACTATACTATGAGTACAGCTACTTTACACGAAACAACACATCATGACACTCATGGAGATGCTCATCACGATCATCATCACCAAGAGACATTTATAACTAAATATGTTTTTAGTCAAGACCATAAAACAATCGCTAAACAATTTTTAGTTACTGGAATTATATGGGCTATAATTGGTGGATTGTTTTCAGTTATTTTCCGTTTACAATTAGCAAACCCAGAAGCAACTTATCCTTGGTTGGAAGATTTGCTTGGACATTGGGCACAAGGTGGAAAACTACAACCAGAGTTTTATTATGCTTTGGTAACAATGCACGGAACTATACTAGTGTTTTTTGTATTAACAGCAGGATTGAGTGGAACATTTGCCAACTTTTTAATTCCATTACAAATTGGTGCAAGAGACATGGCTTCACCAATGTTAAATATGCTTAGCTATTGGTTTTTCTTTTTGGCTTCTGTGATAATGATGTCATCATTGTTTGTACAAACAGGACCAGCAAGTGGTGGATGGACAATATACCCTCCATTAAGTGCTTTGGGCGATGCTTCATCAGGAAGTAAAATTGGAATGGATTTATGGTTGGTAAGTATGGCTATGTTTATTGTTTCTTCATTACTTGGAGGATTAAATTATATTTCTACAATATTAAACATGCGTACCAAAGGAATGAGCATGACAAGAATGCCATTAACCATTTGGGCTTTGTTTTTTACAGCTGTATTAGGTGTATTATCTTTCCCTGTATTATTGTCTGGAGCAATTTTATTATTATTTGATAGAAATTTAGGAACAAGTTTTTACTTAAGTGATATTGTTGTTGCTGGAAAAATTTTACCAAATGAAGGAGGAAGTGCTATTTTATTTCAACATTTATTCTGGTTCTTAGGTCACCCTGAGGTTTATATAATTCTACTACCGGCAATGGGTATGTCTTCAGAAATCTTATCAGTTAATAGTCGCAAACCAATATTTGGTTATATGGCAATGGTTGGATCTTTATTCGCTATTACAATTTTGGCTTTTCTGGTTTGGGCGCATCATATGTTTGTAACAGGATTAAATCCATTCTTGGGTTCTGTATTCGTTTTGTTAACATTATTAATTGCCGTTCCTTCTGCCATTAAAGTATTCAATTGGTTAACTACTTTATGGAAAGGAAATATCAGATTCACACCTGCCATGATGTTTGCTATTGGATTTGTAAGCTTATTTATCAGCGGAGGTTTAACAGGAATTTTCTTAGGTAACTCTGCATTAGACATTCACTTACATGATACTTATTTTGTGATTGCGCATTTCCATATAGTAATGGGGGTTGCCTCATTCTTTGGAATGTTTGCAGGTGTATACCATTGGTATCCTAAAATGTTTGGTCGTTACTTAAATAATACATTGGCTTATATTCATTTTTGGGTAACTATTGTTGGTGCGTATTTAATATTCTGGCCAATGCACTATGAAGGATTAGCTGGTATGCCTCGTCGTTACTATGATTTCTCTAACTGGGAATCTTTTAAAATGTTTGGAAGCTTAAATCAATTTATAAGTATTGTTGCAATGATTGTATTTGCAGTACAAATATTATTTGTAATCAACTTCTTTTATAGTATTTGGAAGGGAAGAAAGGTAAAGGATTTAAATCCATGGAATGCAAACACATTAGAATGGACAACTCCTTTACGTCCTGGACACGGCAACTGGCCTGGTGATATTCCAGAAGTACATCGTTGGCCATATGACTATTCAAAAGACGGTAAAGATTTTATTGCACAAGATGTACCAGTTGGTGCAGATGAAAGCAAACATTAATAATAAGTGCAGGAAAAAAAGACCATATCCAATTCAATATCATTTGTATTGGCAAGCAAAGTGAAAGATTATTTTTTATTGATAAAATTCACTTTGAGTTTTATGGTTGTTTTTAGTACAGTAATAAGTTACTTACTAGCACCCAATATCAGTTTTAATCTGATACAAGTTCTTTTACTTTTTGTAGGTGGTATTTTGGTTACAGGAGCCGCTAATACGATTAATCAAATTCTTGAAAAAGATACAGATTCAATGATGAAGCGAACGGCTAACAGGCCTATTGCTAGTGGCAGAATGTCTAAAGGTGAAGCATGGTCTTTTGCAGGAATTGCTGGTACAATTGGAATTGCCATCATGTACACCTTTAGTTCGGAAGCTGCTTGGTTAAGTTTATTTAGTTTAGTGTTATATGGCTTTGTTTATACACCATTAAAAAAAATAAATTCAATAGCAGTATTAGTAGGCGCAATACCTGGAGCGCTTCCTTGTTTAATTGGATGGGTGGCGAGTTTCGGAAGTGGTAATGATAATTGGATAGGCGGCTGGATATTATTTGCTATTCAATTTTTATGGCAATTCCCACATTTTTGGGCTATTGCTTGGGTAGCACATAAAGATTATAGTTCAGCTGGTTTCAAATTATTACCAAGCGATAAAGGTCCAACTAAATTTACAGCGATTCAAACAATCATGTATAGTGCCTTGATGATACCTGTAGGAATAACACCTTACATGTTTCAAATTTCAGGAGAAACAAGCATGTGGATTTTATTAGCATGCAATTTGTTTATGGTTTATAAGAGCGTTTTGTTGTATATCAATATGGATATACCTTCCGCTAGAAAATTAATGTTCAGTTCTTATTTTTATTTGATGATTGTTTTTTTGAGTTTATATGCCGATAAAATAAAACTCAACTAAAATAAAAAAATTAAACAGCTAAGCAGCAATGGAAACAGAGGCGATACAACCAAGAAATAAAATTCATCCACACAAATTCACTTTGTGGGTTGGAATTGGTAGCATTGTAATGATGTTTGCTGGTTTAACAAGTGCTTATATTGTTAAACGCAACCAAGCGGGTTGGCATACATTTGAATTACCAATCGCGTTTTGGTATAGTACAGTTGTAATTTTATTAAGTAGCGTAACCATTCATCTTTCATTGAAAGCATTCAAAGAAAGATACATGTTGAAGTATAGAAGATTAATGTTGGCAACACTAATACTTGGATTATTGTTTGTTGCAACTCAGTTCATTGGATTTACGGAGTTCTGGAAAACAGGTATGACATTACAAGCAAATGTTGCATTCTCGTTTTTATATGTAATTGTTGGATTACATGGACTTCATGTTATTGGTGGGGTTTTAGGATTAATAATCATGTTATTAAAAACCTTTAGCACTAAAAAAAGAAATTATAGCATTGTGTCGGTAGAATTAATGTTAACCTATTGGCATTTTGTAGATATACTTTGGATTTATTTACTTGTTTTTTTGATAATTATCAGATAGCAATAAAAAATTAAAGTAAAATAGAAAAAGCAAAATTTTGATTTTAAAATTTTGATTTTGTAATAAAAGTTAATTTGAATAATTATGGAATCAACAGCAATTCCTTCAGGAACAAAATGGTGGAGTGGTGGAAAAAGCCCATTCAACGTCAGTTACGGAAAAGTAATGATGTGGTATTTTTTAATGAGTGATGCCTTTACATTTGGTGCATTTCTTATCAGTTATGGCACGATTCGTTTTAGTGTAAATCATTGGGCAGATCCTAACCATGTATTTAATTCTTTCCCATTTGCTGGTCATGCAAATCTTCCATTAGCTTTTGTTAGTTTAATGACATTTATTTTGATTTTTAGCTCCGTTACTATGGTGTTGGCTGTGCATGAAGGACACCACATGAATAAAAAAGGAGTAGAAAAATACATGATCTTGACAATTATTGGTGGCCTTGCTTTCTTGGGTTGTCAGGCTTGGGAGTGGACTCACTTATTAACTGGAGAACATGTTGCAATGTTAGGAGATGGAACATTAAGTGTATTGCCAACTACAGTTAAAATGAATCCTTGGGGAGAAGCATTATCCAATACAGAATTGATGGGCGCATTACAAAAAACCTCTCATCAACAATTGGTAGCCATTGCCTCAACTTTACATCATGGTGGAGCAGAAGCAGCAACTCATCATGCCGCATCAAGCTTAACAAATCAAGAATTAATAAATCAAATCGCTTCTTCAGGATTGCATGCAACTCATACTGGACCAATTGCATTCGGAGGATATTTTTTTGGTATCACTGGATTCCATGGATTTCACGTATTCAGTGGAGTTATAATTAATATTGTAATGTACATCAAAACTAAATTAGGTCATTTTGATCAAAGAGGTCATTATGAAATGATTGAAAAAGCTGGATTATACTGGCATTTCGTGGATTTAGTTTGGGTTTTCGTATTCTTATGTTTTTACCTAGTTTAAATTAATTTATAATCAAGATATTTTATGTCAGCACATTCAAAAATTTCATCTCCAGAAATTACTTTTCAACCAGATCATTCTGGAGGAACAAAAAAAATATGGAAAATATTTTGGGTTCTTTCTATTCTTACAATAATAGAATTAGGATTAGGTTATTTTCTGTATGATCAACACGGTAAAATTTCTGAAGCTTTAGTATTGTCTACAAAATGTGCAATCGCTATTTTGACTTTAGCAAAAGCTTATTACATTGTTTCTGTTTTTATGCACCTTGGTGATGAAATAAGAAATTTGATAATGACAATTGTTGTTCCTTTAGTTTTATTTGTTTGGTTTATTATTGCATTTCTTAGCGATGGAAATAGTTGGAAAAACTTAAGAAATACTTCAGCAGGCAGTAGACCTAATCAAATAGAACAAACAGAAAAATCAGCACACGAAGCAAAATAAATTTTTTTTAAAAATATTATAAACCATCGTTTGCATTCATACAACGATGGTTTTTTGTTTTATTTTAATTACTCAAACTTTGAATAAAAAAACAGTATTTGCCCTTATTATAGCCATTGCATTACCGCTTTCAGGTTATTGGATTATGAAGTATTATAGCCAAACAGCTGTGAATATGCCACCTCATTATTTTTACGACAGCATTGTTATAAAAGAAAGAAGAGGGAAATCGTATAACGATACTTTATGGCACAAGGTAAAAAACGTAACATTCACTAATCAGCTCGGAAAAAAAGTTTCTTTGGATGATTTACACGGAAAGATATTAGTGGTTGATTTCTTTTTTTCTCACTGTCCTAGTATTTGTCCAGGTATGGCGCAATCAATGAAAAAACTTCAACAATCATTTCAACAAAATCCAGATATTGTTCAATTCATCAGCATAAGTGTAGATCCAGAACATGATGGCGTTTCACAATTAAGACAATTCGCTGATCGCTTTAATGTAAATCACGACTCCTGGTGGTTTTTAACAGGCAACAAAGCAGACATTTATGATTTTGCTTTACAAGAAATGAAAGCAAGTATTGCAGACAGTGAAGTAGACACTGCTTTTATACATACAGAAAACTTCTTCTTATTAGATACCAACAGAGTAATTAGAGGATGGTACAATGGTTTTGATACTTTAGCTCAAGCTAGATTAGCAAGCGACATACCTACAATCATGTTGGAAAAAGACAAAACAAGTCCATCTATTTTCAGAGAATTTATTCCATATCTCCCAGTCATTTTTATTGGAATCGGATTAACCATATTACTTGTAAGTTTGTTAAACAAAAAAAAATCTAAATACAATGTTGACTCCTACTTTTAAAAAAAATGATTCAAAAGCAAAGCTTTTTATTTATGCAGTTTCAATAATTGTATTTGCTGCGGTGGTCATATTAAGCAAAGTAAAATTAACAGTAGACCTACCTTTTAATCCGCATTATTTTGCAACAGCAAGCGCTATCATCAATTCATTAGTTGCCATATTGTTATTAATGGGTATTGTTTCTGCCAAGAAAAAAAATTATAGTCTTCACAAAAACATCATGTTGGCTGCTATAATTTTGTCAGTACTTTTTTTATTAAGCTATATCGCCCATCATTTACTTACCGATGAAACAAAGTTTCAAGGAACTGGAATCATAAAAACAGTGTACTACATTATTCTCTTAACACACATTCCTTTGGCTGGAATCATACTGCCTTTCATTTTATTTAGCGCTTACAGAGCCCTAATTGGAGAATACGAGCAACATAAAAAATTAACAAGAATAACATGGCCAATCTGGTTCTATGTTGCTATTACAGGAGTTATAGTATATTTGATGATAAGCCCTTACTATGATTGGCTAAAATAAACACTACTTATATTTGATAAACTTTTTTGATAATGACTAGTAAAATAATTTTATCAATTTTTGTTTTGAATATGTTCATTTTAAAAACGTTTTCGCAAGGAGTGCACTTTGGAATGACTACCGGAACTAATTTATTTGGAATAGAAGCGGGATATTCATTAAAAGATAATTTACACACTGGAGTACAAATTATTCCTAATAACGGTTTTGGAGCAACTAGCGGAGCTAATTACGAAGGAGTTTATTTGCGAACAAACTTTAAAGAAAGTGGCATTGGAAATTATGGAGGAGATATTTCTTTTTCTCATCGAATTTTTTTTACTGGAAATATTGGTATAGTAAACTCAAAAATTGCAGAACAATTTTTTTATGATTATGAAAATAATATTTACAAAACAATTCCAGCATCAAAAAAGACTAGGCTGGGAGGTTATGTAGGTGGTGGAATAGAGTTTCTGTGGGGCTACAAGGGAAAAATTACAACGCCTATTGAAATTGGTTATGGTTACATGCCAAGTTATTATGCTCAACTCTCTAGCACATTATCATCTATTAACTCTAGCACATACATTGAAAAAACAACCTCTGTTTTTTATGTAGGATTAGGGGTTAGATATTATTTCAGAAAAAATTATGGCTAAAATAGTTTTATTGGATAATCTCTACAACAATTCTATCTGAAGCTATGTGAATAACCTTTGTCATTACTTCATCATCAACTGCGAGTTTCATTTTTATTAATGCTTCATTAATGGGAATCTTACATTCTATTTTGCTGTTTTCTAACTCCAGGTAAATTCCAAAAGAAGTTACTTTTTTCACAATAGCTTTAATAGGCTCTTCTTTTTTATGTTTTTTAATAATGGCATTAAAATCAGCTGAATATGTATGATTCATCAAAGAAGCCTTTATCTTTTCTGGTTTAAGTGTATTCAAAAATTTGAATGTAATTGCCTTTGTCGTTTCTAAAGGCGGCTCCTCAAATTTTGAAATCTCTAAAGGAAAAAACAAATAAGAGTTTATTTCTTTGATGAAATATTTTTCATCAATAATCTTTACATACCCCAAAAATTTATTTTCTATTTTTGATTGATTGATTAGCGCCTCTAAAGCGTTATTGTATTCATATTGCACATGATCTGCAAAAAAAACATTGGCTGCAGATTTTTTAATAATAAATTTCACACAATCACCAATTAGAAAACGATGCGCTTTTTTAATTAATTTTTGCTGAATCATTCTTTCTTGATGAATCTCATCTACAATAGCAAAGATTTCTTTTGTTTTATTTCCATTTATATATTCAATGGTGACTCTTTGTTTGTCGTTATTAATAAAGACAATCTTTCCTCTGAAAAACTTTTCTGACATAATTTGATGAGTATGATTTTAATAGAAAGATTAAAAATTCGTTTTACCTACTTACAAACTTAATTCTTTTAAAGGGTCCCAAAAGATATTTTTGAATGCTACCACACAATCATTCTCAACAACAATTCCTTCTTTTTTGAGCAATGATTCCATTAAATTAGGAGTAGCAAAATGATTCTTACCCGTTAACATTCCATTTCTATTTACCACCCTGTGAGCCGGAATAGACAATTCAGATTGGTGTGAAGCATTCATCGCCCATCCTACCATTCGGGCACTCATTTTTGTTCCTAAAAAATTTGCAATGGCTCCATAAGAGGTAACTCTACCTTTTGGAATTTGAATAACAACTTCAAACACATCTTGGAAAAAAGAATACTCCTTATCTTGTTTATTTGTGTTTGCTTTTTTCATGTAAATCGATTAATTCGCTTCGCTTAGGTTCTGGCACAGCATTGAACTCATACGGACAATGTTTACAACCATTTCCACAACAATACCCTTTATCTAAATGATATTTTTCTGTGAGCACCACAAACCCTTGTTCATTATAATAAAAATCTAATCCCTCTTTTAATTGTTCTGCCATTCTTTTTATTTTATGATAATTCAGTGTGCTCTGTTTCTTTTAATATCTGTTGTAATTCATTGTCAAGATCTGGAATAACAGAATTCAATGAAAATTGAATATAAAATATTTTATTACTACCTGCAATATCTAATTGCTCATAATGTGTTTTAATTTTTAAACGCTCATCAATCTCAGCTTGACCATACACATCATCACAACTTGTTATCAACTTCAATCCATATTTTTTAATTACCAAAAATGTAAATTGATACAAATTTGGAGAATCTGTTTTTAAATGAATGATTCCATTTTGTTTAAGTACTTTTTGATACAGCCTAAGAAAACGAGGATGCGTTAATCTCTTTTTTGCTCTCGATGTTCTTAATTGAGGATCTGGATAAGTAATCCAAATTTCATCTACTTCATCTGCTTGAAAATAATCAGACAGCATTTCTATTTGAGTCCTTAAAAATCTTGCATTTTGAATGGCAGCGTCTAAACATTTTTTTGCTCCTAAATACATTCTATTTCCTTTCACATCAATACCAATAAAGTTTTGCAAAGGGAACATGGCAGCAAGTCCTACGGTGTATTCTCCTCTCCCACAAGCCAACTCTAATAGAATTGGATTTTCATTATTAAATTGTTGCTTCCAGGTTCCCGCAATTTCTGTTGGATATTCAAATACATTTGGAAGTTCTTTTATTTGAGCGAAGCGAAGTAGTTTTTTTTGTCCCATGATTTTATCAAAGGTAAAAAAGAGTTGAGAAGCTTCCCAAAAACTAAAATTATTTCTATTAACAAGGGATCAGAATTTTGATTGATTATGTAGTAACTTTATGGTTTAAAATAGAGATTATGAGTGATATAGACGTAGCTACTCCTTTAACAGCTAAAGATTTTGCAACCGATCAAGAAGTGCGTTGGTGTCCTGGTTGTGGGGATTATTCCATTTTGGCTCAAGTACAAAAAGTGATGCCCACTTTGGGAATTCCCAGAGAAAACATTGTCATTATTTCTGGTATAGGATGCAGCAGCAGATTTCCTTATTATATGAATACCTACGGAATGCATAGTATTCATGGAAGAGCAACAGCTGTTGCAAGTGGATTAAAAGCAGCTCGCCCTGAATTAAGCGTTTGGATTGTAACAGGCGATGGCGATGGATTAAGCATTGGCGGTAATCACACCATTCATTTATTAAGGAGAAATTTTGATGTAAATGTTTTATTGTTTAACAATCAAATTTATGGATTAACAAAAGGGCAATATTCACCTACGTCTGAAGAGCATAAAGTTACAAAGAGCACTCCCTTTGGCAGCATTGATCATCCCTTTAATCCCCTTGCTTTGGCAATGGGAGCAGATGGTACTTTTATTGCTCGTTCAATGGACAGAGATCCAAAACATCTTCAACAAATGTTGTTAAGAGCTAATGAACACAGAGGTGCCTCTTTCTTAGAAATTTATCAGAATTGCAACATCTTTAACGATGGAGCTTTTGAAATTTTTACTGAGAAGGGTACAAAAATGGAAGAGATTATTTTTCTTGAGCAAGGAAAGCCATTAGTATTTGGAGCCAATCATAATAAAGGGATTAAACTTGACGGATTCAAGCCTGTTGTGGTTTCTATTAATGAAGGTGATAGCTTAGATGATTTATGGATTCACGATGAAAAGGATTTTTATAAAGCCCAGATTTTAGTAAGAATGTTTGATGATCCTAGTATAGACAATCATTTACCTCGTCCATTTGGTGTGTTTTATCAAACAGAAAGAGCCTGTTATGAAGATGTAATGACCATGCAAATTGAAGAAATCATTGCCCAAAAAGGAAAAGGTAATTTAGATAAATTATTAAAAGGCAATGAAACCTGGACAATCAATTAATTTTAATAAGGTATTAAAATGCGTTTTGAATTAAAATAATTAGCCCGATTAAAAATAAACAACCTTGGTAAAATAAGATGTTGAATTGAGACCCGAAACTTCTAAATAAATTTCTTTTCCATTAAATACTCTGCAATTTGAACAGCATTGGTAGCTGCGCCTTTTCTTAAATTATCGCTTACAATCCAGCAATTCATTGTATTGGCCTGAGTTTCATCTCTTCTAATTCTTCCAACATAAGTATCATCTTTATCATGTGCAGTGATAGCCATGGGATAAATGAAGTTTTTGATGTCATCTTGTAAAACAACTCCAGGAGTTTTTGATAAAAGCGATTTTACTTCTTCAACATCAAAATCTTTTTCAAATTCAATATTTACAGATTCGCTATGTCCACCAATAGCAGGAATACGAACACAAGTTGCAGTTAATAAAATAGCATCATCGCTCATGATTTTTTTTGTTTCGTTTGTCATTTTCATTTCCTCCTTAGTATATCCATTATCAAGAAACACATCGATATGAGGTATCGCGTTTAAATCAATTTGATATTTATAGGCCATTTCTCCTACAATACCTTTTCTCTCATTCATTAATTGATCTACAGCCTTTACTCCAGTTCCTGTTACACTTTGATAAGTACTCACCACAACGCGTTTGATTTTATATTTATCATGTAAAGGTTTTAAAATAACAACCAGCTGAATTGTAGAACAGTTAGGATTTGCAATTATCTTATCGGCCGCAGTTATTACATTTGCATTCACTTCTGGCACCACTAATTTTTTTTCAGGATCCATCCTCCAAGCACTAGAGTTATCTATTACAGTAATACCTGCTGCTGCAAATTTTGGAGCCCATTCTAATGAAGTACCGCCTCCAGCAGAAAAAATTGCTACGTTGGGCTTTGCATCAATTGCATCTTGCATACCAACTACCGTATATTCTTTGTTTTTGAAACTTATTTTTTTTCCAATAGATTTTTCAGATGCTACAGGTAATAACTCGGTAACAGGAAAATCTCTTTCTGCCAATACTTGTAACATTTTTGTTCCAACTAAGCCGGTGGCTCCTACAACTGCAACTTTCATTATGTATGATTTTAGAATACAAAAATAAGTTTTATACTTTTTAAATTTCAATGTCTTTCCAATATCAAATAACTTTTGAGATTTTTTAATCATCCTCTATAATTGTTTGTAAACATTTAAGTTCACCTGCTGCTTCAATTCTATCCTTAAGATTTATTCAATAATTATTTTTGAAAAAATCATATGAAATAGCCATAACGATCGGCTCGTTACCAATCGCGAATGATATTAAAGGTTATAACATGTGTGATTAATTAAAAAATAAAAAAATACAGATGAAAAGAATCATTTACTTTTTCGCTTTTTTTATAATTAGTTTCAATTGTATTGCTGCAAAAGAGAATACAAAACTTATTTCCTTCTCTGATACGAGTATTCGTTTATTTGCACAACCCTATGAGCTTGTCATTGATGAAATAATGGCCGACCCAACTCCAGCAGTTGGATTACCCAATTGCGAATGGATTGAAATAAGAAACATTAGTGCCCATGCCATTGATTTATTAAATTGGAAATTAGCAAAGCCCAATTCAATAAGTGGCTCAATGAAAAGCTTTATTCTGCAGCCAGATAGTGCTATAATTATTTGTAGTAGCAGTTCTTTAAATCAATTGACTATTTATGGGGCCGCAATGAGCGTTACCTATTTTCCTTCACTATCTAATTCTTCAGATTTAATTTATTTGCTATCACCGGAAGGAAAAACAATTCATGCTGTAGATTATAGTGACACATGGTATAAAAACGAATTAAAAAAACAAGGCGGTTGGACTTTAGAAATGATAGACTTAAACAATCCATGTGCAGGCGCAGAAAACTGGAGCGCTTCTACTGCAAGTATTGGCGGCACTCCTGGAAAGATTAATAGTATTGATGCAATCAACTTGGATTTATCAGATCCCGAATTACTTAGAGCATATGCAATTGACAGTTTACAAGTAATGTTGGTTTTTAACGAACCGCTTGATAGCGCGGAGGCTGCAATGTCAAGTCGTTATTTCGTTAATAATGCAATTGGTTATCCTTTAAAGGTAACCGTTATACAACCCATTTTTAATACTGTGCAATTGCAACTAAAATATCCAATTCAAAAAGGAATAATTTATGAAATAGCAGTAGATGGGATAAAAGACTGTATTGGCAATGTAATCGAAAATAAAAACAAATCTAAGTTTGCATTATTTCAACAGTTAGACAGCTTTGATATTATTATCAATGAAATTTTATTTAATCCCGATTTTGATGGTGTAGATTATGTTGAAGTATTAAACAGAAGTAACAAACCACTCAACTTAAAAAATCTTTACATTGCTAATGCTGATTTTTATGGTCACGTTGATAATATTACAAAAGTATCAGAAAAAGATATTTTATTTTTTCCTGGAGAATATTTGTTGATAACAGAGAATGCTTATGTAATTAAAAGAGATTTTTTTACACCTTTTCCAGAAAGGATTCTACAATTAAATAGCCTTCCTTCAATGAATGATGATAAAGGAACTTTATTTCTTTTAAATGATAATGGGAAAATTATTGATCAGCTATCGTATCAATACGATTGGCATTTTAAATTATTAAATAATGTAGAAGGTGTTTCTCTTGAACGAATTGATATCAATGCCCCAACACAAAATAAAGAAAACTGGCATAGCGCAGCTACTAGTGTGGGTTATGGAACTCCTACATATAAAAATTCTCAAAACAATATTAGCGCTTTTAATAACGAACAGAATATTATAATTGATCCTTTATCAATCAGTCCAAATAATGACGGGTTGAACGATTTCTTGAGGATTAACTATTCCTTTAAAACACCTGGATATGTAGCTAACATTAATGTTTTTGATCAGCGTGGAAGATTTGTTAGAAGTGTAGCCAATAATGCAGTTTGTGGAATATCAGGCTTTTTTACTTGGGATGGATTGAATCAAAATGGACAACAATTACCAACAGGTATTTATATTATCTGTTCTGATTCGTTTAATTTAAAAGGGGAAATTAAAAAATGTAAAAATGCAATTGTGTTGAAGCAATAATTGTTTTATTCTTCTATTTTATCAGGTTTGTTTTCTAGTATACTTAGAATTAAAAGATAGCCACCAAAAGCACTGGCCAAAGCGAACAAGCCTAATCCCATTAGATTATTCATATCAAAACCAAAAAGAGCGATTGAGATTATTGCGCCTAAAAACTCAAATCCAATCCACGACAATATGGTATAGATTTTCCATCGGTTTTGTGAAAGACCTTTTTGATGGGCTATACCACCAATTTTTTTGCAAAGAAAAAAAAGACTAAAAATCTCAAGCATACTTATACTAGATCAATATCAAAGTTTACCAATTGCACAAACTGATTGATTCTATCATCAATCTCAGCTTTGGTTAATTCCTTCATTCTATCTGGACCAAATTTTTCAACACAAAAACTAGCTAATGCGCTTCCTACGATAATAGCTCTTTTCATGTTATCAAAACTTATATCTTCTGTTTTAGCAAGGTATCCAATAAATCCTCCAGCGAAAGTATCTCCTGCACCTGTTGGATCAAACACCTCTTCTAAAGGTAAGGCTGGTGCAAAAAATACATGTTGTTCATGAAACAACAAGGCCCCATGTTCTCCCTTTTTTATAATTAAATATTTTGGACCCATATTCATAATTACACGAGCCGCTTTTACTAACGAAAACTCTCCACTCAACTGACGCGCTTCGCTATCATTAACCATTAACACATCCACTTTTTTCAAAACTTCTTTTAAGTCATCCAATGCAATGTCCATCCAAAAATTCATCGTGTCCATTACAATTAATTTGGGTCTTGTCTTCATTTGATTAATTACACTCAACTGAAGTTTCGGCATCAAATTACCTAACATTAAAAATGGCGACCCTTGATATTGTTCAGGCACAATTGGATTAAAATCTGCTAATACATTTAAATCAGTTACTAAGGTATCTCTGGTGTTCATATCCAAATGATATTTTCCACTCCAGAAAAAAGACTTTTTATCAGGAACAACTTCTACACCCTCCAATTCAACACCTCTGTTTTTTAATGCATCAATTTCAGCTGCTGGAAAATCATTTCCAATGATAGAAATTTGATAAATGGGTTGAACATAATTGCTTGCTGCATAAGCCACATAAGTAGCAGATCCGCCCACAATTTTATCTACTTTTCCAAAAGGTGTTTCAATGGCATCAAAAGCCATGGTGCCTACAGTAATTAACGACATGATAATAAAGTTTGAAAAATATTGAAATATAGCGACGCAAAAGTAATGTAATATTTTTGCTTCAAACAAATGAAATCTAAGTTTTGATATTTTCTAATCTGCCTTTCTGTAAAAATGAAAAAAGTTCTCCGGTAGAGTAAATTTTAAGATTCAAGGCCTGAATTATTAAAAAGAGTTAATTTTCCACTTAAAATTCAATTTTTGAAAAGAGATATTAAACCTCATTTGGCACTTATTGGAACCAATGTTTTTTTCGCAATAAACTTTACAGCGGTTAAATATTTAATCAATGGCCATTTTATTCTTCCATTTGGTTTAAACTTTATTAGAATGTTGATTACCGCCATATTATTATGGTTTTTTTATTTATTTCAAAAGAAAAAAGAACCAATCCAAAAAATTCATTACAAACGGTTTTTTATTTGCGCGTTGCTAGGAATTGTGATTAATCAATTGTTGTTCATAAAGGGCTTGTCGCTAACGTATTCTATTCATGCAAGTTTACTGATGCTTACTACTCCTATTTTCATTACCATAATTGCAGCTTGGATATTAAAAGAGAATTTGAGTTTTAATAAAATATTGGGATTAACATTAGGTGTAACAGGAGCGGTAATTTTAATGCTCCACAAAAAAAATTCAGGCTCAGGCTCGAATGTATTATGGGGAGACATTTTTGTGATATTAAATGCAATTTCTTATTCTTATTATTTTGTGTTAGTAAAGCCACTCATGAAAAGATATCATCCCATAACAGTAATGCGAATTTTGTTTACCATGGGCGTTTTTATTGCACTTCCATTTTGCTGGTCCGAATTTACTGCAACTCCATGGCCTCAATATCATTCTACACAGTTTGGTGTTTTGTTTTTAATCATTTTTTGCGGAACTTTTTTGGCGTATACTTTTAATGTATATGGCATCAAGCATTTGGGCGCATCGGTATCTGGGGCATACATTTATTCTCAACCCATATTTGCAAGTATTATAGCCATTGTAATGTTAGGCGAAGTA
>CANGGD010000007.1 GCA_947453295.1 Chitinophagaceae bacterium
AATGATCCTACAATAAATTTTGATACCACAAAACTGGAGGTCTATGGCGTGAAAACAGATGGGTCTTCAAATTATTTGTCAACCATATATCCATCAAGAGACACAAGTTTAAATTTTGTGGATGCTGCTACTTATCCATTCTTGAATTTTAAATTAAAAACGAAGGATACAAAATACATTACCCCAATTCAATTAAAATATCTAAAAATAAATGCAACCCTTGCTCCTGAAGGAGCAGTTGCGCCAGGTATTGCTTTTACTTGCAAAGACACATTAGAACAAGGAGAGCCATTGAACTTTTTACTTGCATTTAAAAACGTAAGCGAAACAAATTTCGATAGTTTACTAAAGGTAAAATTCACCATAACGGATGATCAAAATAATCTTCATGAAATTGCTATTCCTAAAAGAAAAGCATTGATTTCAAATGATACATTATTGGTGAGTTATCAATTAGATACAAGAAATTTCGCAGGACACAACACATTATTTATTGATTTTAATCCAGGCCAAGATCAGCCCGAGCAATTTCACTTTAATAATATTTTATACAAGGATTTTTATGTGAAAGCTGATAAATACAATCCTACTTTGGATGTAACATTCGATGGAACGCATATTTTAAACAGAGACATTGTCTCTTCAAAGCCACATATTTTAGTCAAATTAAATGATGAAAGTAAATACATCGCTTTAAGCGATACCAGTTATTTAAAATTGCAAGTAAGATTTCCAGATCAAAGCATACACGACTATCATTTTGGAGACACGATGAAGTTTATTCCTGCTAACTTATCATCCGGAGAAAATGTTGCCACAATTGAATTTTCTCCATTTTTCAGTGAGGATGGAGAGTATGAATTAATTGTAACTGGAAAAGATTCTTTGGGGAATACAGCTGGAGATTTAGCATATCGAGTAGTATTTACCGTTATAAACAAATCCATGATTTCCAATTTCTTAAATTACCCCAATCCATTTACAACTTCAACTGCATTTGTATTTACAATTACAGGTTCTGAATTACCACAAAATATCAGAATACAAATTTTAACTATTACAGGTAAAGTGGTGAAAGAGATTTCCAAAAACGAATTAGGGGATTTGCATATTGGAAGAAATATAACTTCATATAGATGGGATGGAACGGATATGTATGGACAATCTTTGGCAAATGGTGTTTATCTCTACAGAGTATTAACCAATTTAAATGGCAAATCATTCGAAAAGTATAAAACTAAAGAAAATGACACAGATCAATATTTTAATAAAGGATACGGAAAAATGTATTTAATGAGATAATTATCTGAATTAGTAAATTAACTTTTGGGTTGCTCTTGAAAGCAGCCCTTTTTATTTTTAACTTCGCACATCAATCAAAAAAATATGGCAAGAATTTCAATTAATCTAAGCACCGGCAGTTTACAAAAAGAAGAAATGATTGTGGGTATCGATTTAGGCACAACCAACAGCTTGGTTTCAATTATACATCCTGATACAAAACAACCCATTGCCTTAAAGGAGCACAATTCAAGCTCAATAGTACCTTCTATTATTTATTTTGATGAAAATAATAATGTTATTGTTGGAGAAGAAGCTAGAAAATTTCTTGAGCTGAAACCAGAAAGAACAATCTTTTCTGCCAAGCGATTAATGGGTAAAAGTTATAGAGATATAAAAGAAAATGCAGACTTTTTTTCTTACAAAATAATTGATGATGACACAGAAAGTTTGGTAAAAGTACAAATCGGAAATGTTTTTTATTCCCCAATTGAATTGTCGTCTTTTATTTTAAAAGAATTGAAAAACAGGGCTGAGCATATTTTAAAAACGCCCGTAAATAAAGCAGTGATAACTGTTCCCGCATATTTCAATGATGCTCAAAGGCAAGCTACGCGTGATGCTGGCAAGCTTGCTGGATTAGATGTATTAAGAATAGTGAATGAGCCAACAGCAGCCAGTTTAGCTTATGGCATAGGATTAAATACAAATGCCGAATCTACTCCACAAACCATTGCTGTGTATGATTTAGGAGGTGGAACTTTTGATATTTCAATTTTACGAATCATCAATGGAATTGTAGATGTTTTGTCAACAAATGGAGACACTTATTTAGGAGGAGATGATTTTGATAAAGTCATAATAGATTTTTGGAAAAGAGAAAACAACATTAGTGACGATACTTTACATCAAGATAAATCATTGTATCAATCCATTAGATTAAAAGCGGAAGAAGCAAAAAAATATCTCTCGAGTAATGAGTCGTTTGAAACTAATTTAAACTCATTCCAACTAAGAATTTCAAAAAATGAATTTGATCAATTGATTGAACCATTAATTGAAAGAACTATTACTTGTTCTAAAAATGCATTAAAAGATGCCAAACTCACACAAAATGATATTACAACAGTTGTAATGGTTGGAGGTAGCACAAGAATACCATTGGTAAAAAACAGAATTGGCGAATTTTTTAATCAAATCGTAAATGATTCTGTGAATCCTGATGAGGTTGTAGCTTTAGGGGCAGCTATTCAGGCCGATATTTTAGCTGGAAATAATAAAGAGCTATTGTTGCTAGATATCACACCATTAAGTCTAGGAATTGAAACTGCAGGCGGGTTAATGGATGTATTAATTCCAAGGAATTCGAAAGTTCCAACTAAAGCATCTAGACAATACACCACACAAGTAGATGGACAATCGGGTATGCGTATCAGTGTATTTCAGGGAGAGCGCGATTTGGTTAACGATAACAGGAAGCTCGCCACCCTCAATCTTACAAATATTCCAGGCATGCCTGCGGGAATGCCGAAAGTAGAAGTTAGTTTTTTAATCAATGCTGATGGGATTTTAACTGTTGCTGCAAAAGAATTAAGAAGTGGAGTAGAACAACAAATTGAAATCAAACCCCAATATGGTCTCACAGACGAAACGGTAGAAAAAATGTTGATGGACTCTATTCATCATGCAAAAGATGATATTGCTTTAAGAGCTTTAACAGAAGCAAGGACAGAAGGAGAACAGCTGTTGAAAACAACAGAAAAGTTTCTTCAAAAAAATTCGGGTGCACTATCAAAAGTAGAATTATTAGATACTGCTAATGCAATGCAAGCCCTTCAATTGTCAATTACAATGGATGATAAGAATTTAATCCAGCAAAAAATAGAGGCGCTTAATGACCTTTCAAGGCCTTATGCGGAAAGGATTATGGATGAGGCGATTTCTAATGCAATGAAAGGAAAACAGATTTAAAGTATTAAGTCTTTCTTCATTGGTTTGTTTGATATTATAGCCATTAAAATTAAGAACGGCGCGAGGGTTAAAAAAAATCGGCTATGCCATTCATCACAAGAAAAAATTACTGAAAGCCAAAAAATAAAAATCAAACTTAAAATGTATTTATACATCCAATCAAATCTACATTTGGATCGGATATTATGGAATATAATGACACCATAAATTGGATAGAAATAAAGGCAAAGGAATACATTATGTACATTTGAATAATAAGATCTCATCAATCCAAAAAAAGCTAAGCTTCTAAGCCATACTAACTTTAAAAATTGTTCTGGGTGAGTTATTACATAATTGACCAAACTATATAATGAGCTTTCTCCTAATAAAGGACCATCCGGGTTTACAACAGTTGCTACATCACAAATAATATGCTCTTCTTTGAAAGGTAACAAAACATTTACGCCCTGCCCACTTTTCATCATCGCATCTAATATTAAACAAATTAAATTAATCATTATCAACAAAAGCAGAAGTTTCAATACCAATGAAATGTTTTGTAATTCTTTTAAAAAAATATAAATAAATGTCGCAGCTACAAAAAATATCCCACTTGGTCTGGTTATGCAAAGTAAAATCATAAAGGCAAACAATTTGCTACAATTGAGCAAATTGAATTTCTCAATCTTTAATAAAAAGCAACTATAAATAATTACTAAACTAAAAAAAATAGATTCTGTATAGACAAGGCTATTATAATATTGAAAGGGGATGCATATAATTAAGAGCAATGCTCCGTATAATGCTTTTCGTTCGCTTTCTGTGTTTTTATTTATGAAGTCATAAAATATTTTTACAGAAAAAAAGTTCAATAAAAGATGAAGTGTAATTATCCAGCCAAATGAAAATGAAAATTTTAGTTTTAAAAATACGAGTAGTATTTCTAGCAAATACATAAAGTAAATAGGAGTAGAAAATGATTCGTTTTTTAAAAGATGATTTGCTTCTTGAATAAAGCGAAGCGCTTCGCCATTGGTATTTATGCCACTCTTTAAAATAATCGCGCTCTGAACGACAACCCAAACAAGTAAAATCGTAATCCAATTAAATTTTATTTTAAAATTCATTAATCAATTTTTTATAGAGTCAATTTTCGATTTTTTTTCCGACAACTCTAAGGTGATTATTGAAAAATAAGGCAAAACAATAAACGCTATAATTATTTTGATGAATGAATCCTGTTTATGTATTTTCCAATTATGTCAAATTCAATATTTACCCAGTCTTCTATTTTAAGGTATTGCATATTAGTATGTAAAAAAGTGTAGGGTATTATGGCTACTTTGAAAGTATTTTGAGTAACATCGAAAATAGTCAGACTTATCCCATTTAAAGTAATCGACCCTTTTTCAATCATCAAATTTGCAAATTGATCATCTACAGAAAATTGATACTCCCAACTTCCGGTTTTGTCTATAATATTTGTACATTTTGCAATGGTATCAACATGACCTTGTACAATATGGCCATCTAGTCGTCCATTTAACTGCATACATCTTTCAAGATTCACTAAAGCTCCTTTTTGTAAATGTTGAAGATTGGTTTTTATAATTGTTTCATGTATGGCAGTAACGCGGTGTTTTTGAAGAATGACCTCTTCAACCGTTAAACAAATACCATTGTGAGCAATGCTCTGATCTATTTTTAATTCATGGCTGATGGGAGATTCTATCCAAAAAGTATAGTTATTACCCGTTATTTCTATATCTGTTATAGTGCCAATATTTTCAATTATTCCTGTAAACATGATCAAATTTCGGATTTTTTATGAGATATTTTTTCTTTTCAAAAATTCTTCTATCTTTGCGTCCCGCTTTTAAAGGGGTATTTTTTCACTAAAGGAGGTATATAACATGTTAATTATTGATTCAAAAGATTGCGAAAACATAGACAAGGCGCTTAAAAAGTACAAAAAGAAATTTGAAAAGAGCCGTACTTTATTGCAGTTAAGAGACAGACAATCTTACACAAAGAAGTCTGTAAGACATCGTACTAAAGTCTTAAAAGCAATCTACAAGCAGCAATTAGCTACAGGAAATATCGACTAAATAAAAATAGTCGACCAGATAATTAAAATGGTAGCTGAAGTGTAATAACTTTAGTTACCTTTTTTTATGTCACAAACTCAACACATACATATCAGAGTGTTTCTTGAATATCTTAGATTTCAAAAAAGATATTCGCAACACACAATAGTTTCTTATCAAAATGATCTGAATGGATTTTTTGATTTTTTATTAGCGCAATACAATGAAACAGAATTACCCAAAATAAAGTCGATTTATATTAGGTCTTGGATGGCCGAATTAAAAGCTGCCGATAATAGTTCCAAAACAATCAACAGAAAAATTTCCGCGCTAAAAACTTTTTTTAAATACCAATTAAAGCAAGGCTTAATTGGTACTAGTCCAATGGTGACGGTTGTTTCACCAAAACAAAGTAAACGCTTACCAGAATTTGTTGCGCAGCAAGATATAGACACATTATTTGATGCAGTTGAATTTCCTGATGATTGGGATGGGAGGACGGAGCGTTTAGTGCTTTTATTACTATACAGTACTGGAGTTCGGCAAGCAGAATTAATAGGATTAAAAGAAGAGCACATAGATTTTTCAAAATCAACAATAAAAGTACTAGGTAAAGGAAGCAAAGAAAGAATTATTCCCATCAGCTCAAAATTGATTTCATTAATAGAATTATATATCAAAGAGAAAAGTCTTTATTTAGATCAACTAACTTCTAATAAAGAATATTTATTGGTAAAGAAAAATGGGAAAAAATTATATCCTAAATGGGTGTATAATCTTGTGAAAAAATATCTTTCGTTAGTCACAACAATCACCAAAAAAAGTCCACATGTACTTCGTCATACTTTTGCTACACACCTTACAAATAATGGGGCGGATTTAAATGCAGTTAAAGAGTTATTAGGCCATAGTAGTTTGGCCGCCACTCAGATTTATACGCATAATACAATTGAAAAGCTAAAAGATATTTACAAAAAAGCTCACCCAAAAGCATAATTTTTTTAAGTTGAATACTTTAACTTAAAAAACTGCGTTAAAAGAACAGTAATCACCCTTGCATATCTACACAAAATGTAGATTTGAAAATTGATTTTTAATCTAAACCCCTATATTATGAACGTCAACATTAACTCAGTGCATTTCGATGCAGATGGAAAACTAATCAATCAAATCGAAAACAAAATCAGTAAACTAGATCATTTTCATGGAAAAATTACCAATGTAAATGTGTATTTAAAGCTCGACAATCTGGTACACAACATAAAGGACAAAGTGGTTGAAATAAAAGTGATGGTTCCAAAACATGAATTCTTTGTAAAGCAAACCAGTAAAACCTTTGAGCAGAGTTTTGAAAGAGCAATGCAGGCTGTTTTATCTCAAATGAAGAGAAAAAAAGAAAGGCTGGCTGCTTAATTTTGAAAACAATAAAACGATTTAACCCCTTTGAAAAAAGGGGGTTTTTTATTTCTTTGAAAAAAAGTTCTTTCATTTTTTTGTTAATAATCATTTTCACTTACCTTTGCCTTCCAAAAAAAAACGGACAACAGTAGTATGTCCTTTTTTTAAAAAGTTCTTTGTAGTAATTTATTGAGTAATGAGTTGAAAGATGACTTAGATTTGGCATAGCTATTTTTGAGCATAATTAACCCATTTAAGATACAGATGCCGAGGTAGCTCAGTTGGTAGAGCAGCTGATTTGTAATCAGCAGGTCGTGGGTTCGACTCCCTTCCTCGGCTCATTTTATTGGGCAGTTACCAGAGTGGCCAAATGGGGCGGACTGTAAATCCGCTGTCTTCGACTTCGGTGGTTCGAATCCACCACTGCCCACATTACAAACTAGATATTTTAGTTGTCATAAGAAATTTAGTCAATTAAAATCATAAGCGGAAGTAGCTCATTTGGTAGAGCGATAGCCTTCCAAGCTATAGGTGGCCGGTTCGAGCCCGGTCTTCCGCTCAATTTGAGTTATAATTTCAATTTATTGAAATTAGTGTGTTGATAGAAGTCTCTGCATGCCGTGGTAGCTCAGGGGTAGAGCACTTCCTTGGTAGGGAAGGGGTCGTGAGTTCGATTCTCACCTATGGCTCAAAAACGAAAAGCAAACTTTTCAAAAAAAAATAAATAAAGTCAATTGTTTACAGGCTTTTAAAAAATGAGTAAACTTAAAAAAATTCAAAACAACAATTAAAATTTAAACAATGGCAAAAGAATCATTCAAGAGGGATAAACCCCATCTTAACGTTGGTACCATCGGTCACGTAGATCATGGAAAAACAACACTTACAGCCGCTATAACCGATGTTTTGTCAAAAAAAGGTTTAGCGGAAAAGAAAAATTACGATGACATCGATGGTGCACCTGAAGAAAAAGAAAGAGGTATCACTATCAACACTGCTCACGTAGAATACGCAACTGCTACTCGTCACTACGCTCACGTAGATTGTCCAGGTCACGCGGATTACGTAAAAAATATGATCACAGGTGCTGCTCAAATGGATGGAGCTATCTTAGTAGTTGCGGCTACTGATGGTCCAATGCCACAAACTAAAGAGCACATCTTGTTGGCTCGTCAGGTAGGCGTTCCTCAAATCGTTGTTTTCATGAACAAAGTTGATTTGGTTGACGATCCTGAATTATTAGAATTAGTTGAAATGGAAATCCGTGAATTATTATCATCTTATGGATTTGATGGAGATAAAACTCCAATCATTCAAGGTTCTGCAACAGGAGCTTTAGCTGGTGAAGATAAGTGGGTTGCAAAAATTGATGAATTAATGGAAGCTGTTGATAGCTATATTCCTTTACCTCCAAGATTAGTTGATTTACCATTCTTGATGAGTGTGGAAGACGTATTCTCTATCACTGGTCGTGGTACAGTTGCTACTGGTCGTATCGAAAGAGGTCGTATCAAAGTAGGTGAAGCAATTGAAATCGTTGGTTTACAAGAAAAAGCGATGGCTTCAACTGTAACTGGCGTTGAAATGTTCAAGAAATTATTAGATGAAGGAGAAGCTGGAGATAATGCTGGATTATTATTACGTGGTATTGAGAAAACTCAAATCCGTCGTGGTATGGTTCTTTGCAAACCAGGTTCTATCACTCCTCATACTGAATTTAGATGCGAAGTATACGTATTAAGTAAAGAAGAAGGTGGTCGTCATACTCCATTCTTTAACAAATACCGTCCTCAATTCTACTTCCGTACAACTGACGTAACTGGTGAAGTTACTTTGAACGAAGGAACAGAAATGATTATGCCTGGTGATAACACTAGCATGAAAGTTACTTTGATTCAACCAATCGCGATGGAAAAAGGTTTGAAATTTGCGATTCGTGAAGGTGGACGTACAGTAGGTGCAGGTCAGGTTACTGATATTATAAAATAAGCTTTGCGAAAGCAAATGGCTTTTAAAGATAAATTATTATCTTTGCAATATTACAATCAAAAGCTGTCCTGAGTCATATCAGGATAGCTTTTGCTTTCTACGGGCATGGTGCAACGGTAGCATACGGGTCTCCAAAACCTTTGATCTGGGTTCGAATCCTAGTGCCCGTGCTGATTTTTAAAAAGATTGAAAAAGTATTAAATCTTAAACCTTTTATATGAATAAGTTTACAAGTTTTGTAAAGGAATCTTATCAGGAATTAGTAGAAAATGTTAGTTGGCCTAAATGGGAACAATTACAACAATCTACAATGATTGTTTTAGGAGCAACTTTATTTATTACAGCAATTGTTGCTTTATTAGATTTAGTATCCAGTGGCTCAATGAAATTTATTTACTCTTTATTTAAATAATTATGACAGAAATATTACCTGCTGAAAAAGCAGCACAAGTCGAAAAAGAGTCTAAATGGTATGTGTTACGTGTAGTTAGTGGGAAAGAGAGAAAAATAAAGGAATATTTAGACAAGGATATTATCAGAAATGGATGGGAAAAAACAATCAAACAAGTTTTTCTTCCTGTTGAAAAAATTTATAAAGTTCAGAACGGTAAAAAAGTAATGCGCGAGCGCAACTTTTACCCTGGATATATAATGATTGAAGTGTCTGATGATATTCTTAAAGATGATATCGTTCAGCACATCAGTAACATCAGCAATGTAATGCACTTCCTTACGGATGGAAAAGGTTCTAAAGGAAATCCAATTCGTCTACGTAAATCGGAAGTCAACAAAATGTTGGGTAAAATGGATGAGATGAATGATATAGGTGGCGTAACTATGAGCGAACCATTTATTGTTGGTGAAACCATCAAAATTATTGACGGTCCATTTAATGATTTTAATGGGGTAATTGAAGAAGTAAGTGACGAGAAGAAAAAATTAAGAGTACAAGTTAAAATATTTGGAAGAGCTACACCTGTGGAATTAAGTTATATGCAGGTAGAAAAAATAGCTTAATAAAATAATGAGTTTAGAAAGGAGCCTAAAAAAAGGCTCCTTTTTTATAAAAAAGTTTCAAAGTTGTTGTTATTTAAAAAGAATAATCTTAGCTTTGCCGCCCCAATTAGTTCTTTATAGAATTCATTCAAATAGAATGAATTTGGGAGTTCAGATAATTATCTGGACGTTATCACCAAAAAAAAACAACACATGGCTAAAGAAATTACCGGCTTTGTTAAACTCCAATGTAAAGGAGGACAAGCCAATCCAGCGCCGCCAATTGGTCCCGCGCTTGGTTCTAAGGGTATTAACATCATGGAGTTCTGTAAACAATTCAATGCAAGAACCCAAGACAAACCCGGAAAAGTATTACCTGTATTAATTACAGTGTATGCAGACAAATCATTTGACTTTATTATTAAAACTCCTCCAGCTGCTGTGCAGTTAATGGATGCTGCAAAAATCAGCAGTGGTAGTAAAGAACCTAATCGTTCAAAAGTTGGTAAAGTAACTTGGGCGCAGATTGAAGAAATCGCTAAAGATAAAATGCCAGATTTGAATGCATTTACCTTAAACAGTGCAATGAGCATGGTTGCAGGTACTGCACGTAGTATGGGTTTAACCGTTGAAGGAAAAGCTCCTTGGGATAATAATTAATCGTCAACCGGTTTTGAATATTCAAAACCAATAAATTTTTTTAAACAATGATTACTAAAAAAAGAAAAATAGCAGACGCTAAGGTTGACGCCAACAAAGCTTATACGCTTAAAGAAGCATCAGCATTAGTAAAACAAGTTAATACAACTAAATTCGATAGTTCAGTAGATCTTCATGTTCGTTTAGGAGTTGATCCAAAGAAAGCAGATCAAGCCATTCGTGGAACCGTTTCATTACCTCACGGTACAGGTAAAACGAAAAAAGTATTGGTTCTTTGCACTCCCGATAAAGAAGCAGAAGCAACTTCAGCAGGCGCTGATTATGTTGGACTAGATGAGTATATTACAAAAATTGAAGGTGGTTGGACTGACATCGATGTGATTGTGGCAACTCCTTCTGTAATGCCTAAAATTGGTAAACTAGGTAAAGTATTAGGTCCTCGTAACTTAATGCCTAATCCAAAAACAGGAACGGTTACAAATGATGTAGCAGGTGCTGTTAATGATTTAAAAGGTGGTAAAATTGCATTCAAAGTAGATAAAGTAGGAATTATTCATGCCTCTATTGGTCGTGTGAGTTTCTCACCAGAAAAAATCGCAGAAAATAGTCAAGAGTTTATCAATGCCATCATTAGACTAAAGCCAGCAACATCAAAAGGAACCTACTTAAAAGGTGTGAGCATGGCCAGTTCTATGAGTCCAGGTATTATGGTAGATACTAAATCTGTTCAAAACTAATTTACAATCGCTTGGGTGAAAGACCTAACACAAAATATTTGTTATGACAAAGCAAGAAAAAAATGAAGTGATAGAATTGCTAAAAGGCAAATTCGCACAATATAATAACTTCTACATTACGGATACAGAAAGTTTAACTGTAGAGCAAGTAGGAAAACTACGCAGTGTTTGTTTCAACAAACAAGTAGAAATGAAAGTGGCTAAGAACACTTTAATTAAAAAAGCATTAGAAAGTATTGATGCTGAAAAATATGCAGGAGTGTATGATTCATTGCATAAAGTAACAGCTTTAATGTTTAGCGAAAATCCAAAAGATCCAGCTGTTATAATAAGCGGCTTTCGTAAAGAGAATAATAACGAAAAGCCTTATTTGAAAGCTGCTTTCATTAATGGAGATGTATTTGTTGGAGACAACCAATTGAAGGCATTAACACAAATCAAAACTAAAAATGAATTGATTGGTGATATCATTGGATTGTTACAATCTCCTATACAAAGAGTTTTGGGAGCATTAGAAAACAAAGACAATGCTAAAAAAGCTGAAGAGGCACCAGTTGCGGAAGCACCAGTTGCGGAGGCACCAGTAGTAGAAGATGCTGCACCGGTTGCTGAAGCGCCTGCTGCGGAAAGTGCACCATCAACAGATGAGCCTACAGCTGAAGCATAAAAAACAAAACCTAACCTTAGGTAGATAAGGTAAAATATAAGAAACAATTTTTTTAATCTCCGCCGGAGTCAAAAACGAAGAAGGCGGTAAAAATGTAAACATCATGGCAGAAATCAAATCATTAGCTGAAAGTTTAGTAAACTTAACAGTAAAAGAAGTACAAGAATTAGCAGAATTTTTAAAATCAGAGTACGGTATTGAACCAGCTGCTGCTGCAGTTATAGTAAGTGGTGGCGACGGTGGTGGTGCTGCTGCTGCTGAAGAAAAAACATCTTTCAATGTAATATTGAAAAGTGGCGGAGCTAACAAATTAGCGGTTGTAAAAATCGTTAAAGATTTAACAGGATTAGGATTGAAAGAAGCTAAAGATTTAGTGGATGGCGCTCCAAAACCAATTAAAGAAGGAGTAGATAAAGCTGCTGCTGAAGAATTAAAAGCAAAATTAACTGAAGCTGGTGCTGAAGTTGAAATCGCATAATTTTTTCAACATTTTTTATAAAAACCCTTTTGAACAATCAAAAGGGTTTTTTTATGCCTCGCCCCCTTATTCTTGAAATCAGTTGACTCAAAAACTTTGAAATCATTTTGAATAAAGGACATTTCAATAGTTTGGCTCAAACTTTTTAAGTTTCATTATCTTTATTTTTTATGTATAATCGATTAGATAATAATGCCCCTGTCTCCTAAAATCCTCCTGAAAGGTTTTAAACCCTAGAGATATTACCCATATTTCTTTTTATATTTCGAATAAATAAAATCTAATCAATTGATTATCTTTTAAATATTAACCCTAAAAATTCCAAGCTCTGCTTTCTATTTCTTCCAATTTTATCAAAAATCTTACCAAAATTGTAAAATTGTTCTATTATTTATCCTTTTTGTAAGTTTTATTGCCTAACTTCGCCGTCCTTAAATTTGGGAAGGGTAAGCTATATACTCTATCCAAGTAAGGACCTTCACTAAAAGTTTTATTTTAAATATGTCTGCAACAAAAACAAACACTGCTACTCGTATCAATTTTGGAAAAGTTGAATTGATGGCAGAGCAACCTGATTTGCTGGGTATCCAGATTCAATCATTTAGAGACTTCTTTCAGTTGGAAACCACTCCCGACAAACGTAATGTGGAAGGGCTTTTCAGAGTGTTTAAAGAGAATTTCCCGATTACGGATACACGAAACATTTTCGTATTGGAGTTTCTTGATTATTTCGTAGATCCTCCGCGTTATTCAATTGAAGAGTGTATCGAAAGAGGACTCACTTACGCCGTTCCGCTTAAAGCAAAATTGCGTTTAAGTTGTAACGATGAAGAACACGTTGATTTTCAAACCATCGTTCAAGATGTGTTTTTAGGAAATATTCCTTACATGACTCCAAGAGGTACTTTTGTTATCAATGGCGCAGAAAGAGTTGTTGTAAGTCAGTTGCACCGTTCACCAGGTGTGTTTTTCGGACAATCTGTTCATCCAAACGGAACAAAAATTTACTCTGCAAGAGTAATTCCTTTTAAAGGAGCCTGGATGGAATTTGCTACGGATATCAACAATGTAATGTTTGCTTACATCGATCGTAAGAAAAAATTCCCAGTTACCACTTTGTTGCGTTCTATTGGTTTTGAAACCGATAAAGACATTTTGGAATTGTTTGGAATGGCTGATGAAGTTAAGGCTGATAAAAAAACTTTAGAAAAACATATCGGAAAAAAATTAGCCGCTCGTGTTTTACGCACTTGGGTAGAAGATTTTGTGGATGAAGATACTGGTGAAGTTGTTTCTTTAGAAAGAAATGAAATTATTTTAGAAAGAGATACAGTATTAGACGAAAGCAACATTGGGTTGATCGTTGAAATGCAAACGAAAAGTGTTTTTATTCAAAAAGAAGAAGTGAGCGGAGATTACGCTATCATTTATAACACATTGAATAAAGATACTTCAAACAGTGAGTTAGAAGCGGTGCAATTAATTTACAAACAATTGCGTGGTGCTGATGCTCCTGATGATGAAACAGCAAGAGGTATCATTGATAAATTATTCTTCAGCGACAAGCGTTATGATTTAGGTGAAGTTGGTCGTTATAAAATCAATCGTCGTTTAGGTTTAAATTATCCTCTTGATAAAAAAGTATTAACAAAAGAAGATATTATCTCTATCATTAAGTACTTGGTATTATTAACCAACGGAAAAAGTGAAGTGGATGATATTGATCATTTAAGCAACAGAAGAGTAAGAACAGTGGGAGAGCAATTATATGCTCAATTTGGAGTGGGTTTGGCTCGTATGGCTAGAACTATTCGTGAAAGAATGAATGTTCGTGACAATGAAGTATTTACACCAGTAGATTTGATCAACGCAAGAACACTTTCTTCTGTTATCAATTCATTCTTTGGTACTTCTCAATTATCTCAATTTTTGGATCAAACAAATCCTTTAAGTGAAATCACGCATAAGCGTCGTATTTCCGCACTTGGACCCGGTGGTTTAAGCAGAGAGAGAGCAGGTTTTGAGGTGCGTGACGTGCATTATTCTCATTATGGTCGTTTGTGTACTATTGAAACTCCAGAAGGTCCAAACATTGGTTTGATTTCTACACTTTGCGTTCACGCAAAGATTAATGATATGGGCTTCATTGAAACTCCATACAGAAAAGTAGATAATGGAAAAGTTGATTTAAAGAAAATCACTTTCCTAAGCGCTGAAGAAGAAGATACTGCAAAAATTGCACAGGCAAACGTTGACTTGGATCCTAAAGGTAATTTTGTGGACGATAAAATCAAGTCTCGTCAAACAGGTGATTTCCCAATTTTAGATAAATCTGAAGTGGAATACATGGATGTGGCTCCTAACCAAATTGTAGGGTTAAGTGCATCATTGATTCCTTTCTTAGAGCATGATGATGCCAACCGTGCGTTGATGGGATCAAACATGCAACGTCAGGCTGTTCCATTATTAAGACCGGAGTCTCCAATTGTGGGAACTGGTTTGGAAGCTAAAGCTGCTCGTGATGCAAGAATTCAAATTCATGCTGAAGGGGAAGGTGTGGTAGAATACGTTGATGCTAATGAAATTCATGTTCGTTATAAGCGTTCAGAAACACAACAAATGGTGAGTTTTGAAGATGATTTAAAAGTATATAAGTTAACAAAATTCGTTCGTACGAATCAGGAAACTTGTATCAATCTACGCCCAGCTGTTGTAAAAGGACAAAAAGTTACTGAAGGAGATTTTCTTACCGAAGGATATGCTACAAAAGGTGGTGAAATCGCGTTAGGAAGAAATTTGAAAGTGGCGTTCATGCCTTGGAAAGGCTACAACTTCGAGGATGCGATTGTAATTAATGAAAAAGTTGTAAAAGAAGATTTGTTTACGTCTATTCATATTAGTGAGTTTGAAACAGAAGTTCGTGATACTAAATTAGGAGAAGAAGAATTAACGCCAGATATTCCAAACGTAAGTGAAGAAGCTACAAAAGATTTGGATCAAAACGGAATTATCAGAATAGGTGCCAATATTAAAGAAGGAGATATTATCATAGGAAAAATTACTCCAAAAGGAGAAAGTGATCCTACTCCTGAAGAAAAATTATTACGTGCCATTTTTGGTGATAAAGCTGGTGATGCAAAAGATGCTTCTTTGAAAGCACCAAGCGGAACAGAAGGTGTAGTAATTGATAAGAAATTATTCCAACGTGCTAAGAAAGATAAGAATGCTAAAGTGAGAGAAAAAGCTCAATTAGATAAGATTGAAAAAACGCACGAGAAAAACGAAGAAGATTTATTGGAATTGTTATTAAGCAAACTGCAAAACTTGTTGAAAGACAAAACTAGTCAGGGTGTTAGTAATAATTTCGGTGAAGTATTAATTGGCAAAGGAGCTAAATTTAATGCGAAAAATCTTTCTAGTATCGATTTCATGAATGTAAATCCTTTAGGATGGAGTGGAGATGCTAAAACAGATGATTTAATCAATACTTTATTACACAATTACAGCATTAAATACAACGAAGAGTTAGGTCGTTACAAGAGAGAGAAATTCAATATTTCAATTGGGGATGAATTACCAGCTGGTGTATTGAAATTAGCTAAAGTGTACATTGCTGTAAAACGTAAATTAAAAGTGGGTGATAAAATGGCGGGTCGTCATGGTAACAAAGGAATTGTTGCTAAGATTGTTCGTCAAGAAGATATGCCTTTCTTGGAAGATGGAACACCGGTTGATATCGTATTGAATCCACTAGGGGTACCTTCTCGTATGAACTTAGGACAGATTTACGAAACAGCTTTAGGTTGGGCTGGAGAAAAATTAGGCGTAAAATTTGCTACACCGATTTTTGATGGTGCTTCCGTTGATGAAATTGCTGAACAAATTGAAAAAGCAGCACTTCCAAAATTTGGACATACTTACTTATATGATGGTGAAACGGGAGATAGATTTGACCAAAAGGCAACTGTTGGTATCATCTATGTAATCAAATTGCATCATATGGTGGATGATAAAATGCATGCTCGTTCAATTGGACCATACAGTTTAATTACACAACAACCTTTGGGTGGTAAGGCACAGTTTGGTGGACAGCGTTTTGGAGAGATGGAGGTTTGGGCTTTAGAGGCTTACGGAGCTTCAAACATTCTTCAGGAGTTATTAACCTTGAAATCTGATGATATCATTGGAAGGGCTAAAACTTATGAGGCAATTGTGAAGGGTGAAAACATTCCAAAAGCAGGTATTCCAGAATCATTCAATGTATTGGTACATGAATTAAGAGGTTTGGGATTGGATTTGAAATTTGAGTAATTGGATATTTAAGAACAAGCAACTTTAATAATTACAATAACAATATTTAAACAATTATATGGCATTCAAAAAAGAAAATCGTCAAAGGCCTAGTTTCTCAAAAATCACTATTGGGTTAGCATCACCAGACGTTATCTTGGAAAAGAGTTTTGGAGAAATCATCAAGCCTGAAACCATTAACTATCGTACCTATAAGCCAGAAAGAGATGGTTTGTTTTGCGAAAGAATTTTCGGACCAGTAAAAGATTACGAGTGTGCTTGTGGAAAGTATAAGCGTATACGTTACAAGGGTATCGTTTGTGATCGTTGTGGAGTAGAAGTTACAGAGAAAAAAGTTCGTCGTGAAAGAATGGGACACATCAAATTGGTGGTTCCTGTTGTTCATATTTGGTATTTCAAATCATTGCCAAACAAAATCGGTTATTTATTAGGGATGAGTTCTAAGAAATTAGAAACCATCATTTATTATGAAAGATTTGTGGTAATTCAGCCAGGAATCAGAGCAGATAAAGGCCAGAACTTTGGAGATTTATTAACGGAAGAAGAATACCTGGATATATTGGATGCTTTACCAAAAGACAATCAAATGTTGATGGATGAAGATCCAAACAAGTTTATTGCTAAAATGGGTGCTGAAGCGGTTCATGGATTATTAGAGCGTTTGAATTTAGATCAATTAAGTTATGATTTAAGAAATGCGGCAGCAAACGAAACATCTCAACAACGTAAAGCAGAAGCGTTAAAGCGTCTAAGCGTTGTAGAAAGCTTCCGTGAAGCCAATACAAGGATATTAAACAAGCCTGAGTGGATGGTAATGCAGTACATTCCTGTAATACCACCAGAATTAAGACCTTTGGTGCCTTTAGATGGCGGAAGGTTTGCCTCTTCAGATTTGAATGATTTATATCGTCGTGTTATTATTCGTAACAATCGTTTAAAGCGTTTGTTGGAAATTAAAGCACCGGAAGTAATCTTACGTAATGAAAAACGTATGTTACAAGAATCAATAGATTCATTGTTTGACAATAGCCGTAAATCAAATGCAGTAAAAGCAGAAGGTGGCAGAGCTTTAAAATCATTAAGTGATGTATTGAAAGGTAAACAAGGACGATTCCGTCAGAATTTGTTAGGAAAGCGTGTGGATTATTCTGGTCGTTCTGTAATTGTGGTTGGTCCTGAAATGAAAATGCACGAATGTGGTTTACCAAAAGATATGGCTGCTGAATTATTTAAGCCATTTATTATTCGTAAACTTATTGAAAGAGGTATTGTTAAAACAGTAAAGAGTGCTAGAAAATTAGTTGATAAAAAAGAAGCTATCATTTGGGATATTCTTGAAAATATTTTAAAAGGTCATCCTGTAATGTTGAACAGGGCCCCAACGCTGCATAGATTATCTATTCAGGCTTTCCAACCAAAATTAATTGAAGGAAAGGCAATTCATTTGCATCCTTTAGTTACAGCCGCCTTCAATGCCGATTTTGATGGAGATCAGATGGCGGTGCACGTACCTTTGAGTAATGCTGCAATATTAGAAGCACAATTATTAATGTTGTCTTCTCACAATATCTTGAATCCACAAAACGGAACACCAATCACACTTCCTTCTCAGGACATGGTGCTTGGTTTATATTACATCACCAAAGGAAAGAAAACAATGGGTGATGATATCGTGAAAGGAGAAGGTAAAGCGTTTTATTCTGCTGATGAAGTTATCATTGCATACAATGAAAAGCAAATTGATTTACATGCAAACATCAGAGTAAAAGCCAATTTCCGTAATCCAGACGGAACACTAACATTCAAATTAATCGAAACAACAGTAGGTCGTGTAATTTTCAATCAATTTGTTCCAAAAGAAGTTGGATTCGTAAATGCATTGCTTACTAAAAAAGCATTAAGAGAAATCATTGGAGACATTATCAAATGGACCAGTGTTCCTATTACTGCTAAATTCCTTGATGATATTAAGACACTTGGATTCCGTATGGCATTCCGTGGTGGATTATCATTCAACATCAATGATTTGATTATACCTGCTGTTAAAGAACAACTTGTAGAAACTGCACAAACTGAGGTTTCTGAAGTTTGGGATAGTTACAACATGGGTCTAATTACAAATAATGAAAGATACAATCAGATTATTGATATCTGGAGTCGTGTTGATACTAAAGTGACTGAAACGTTAATTCGTGAATTGGCAATTGACAAACAAGGGTTCAACTCTGTTTACATGATGCTAGATTCGGGTGCGCGTGGTAGTAAGCAACAAATTAAGCAGCTTGCTGGATTAAGAGGTTTGATGGCTAAGCCAAGAAAATCTGGGTCATCTGGAAGCGAAATCATTGAAAACCCAATTCTTGCAAACTTTAAAGATGGATTGAGTGTATTGGAATACTTTATCTCAACACATGGTGCGCGTAAAGGTTTGGCGGATACAGCCTTGAAAACAGCCGATGCGGGTTATCTAACTCGTCGTTTGGTGGATGTTGCTCAAGATGTTGTTATCAATGATGAAGATTGCGGAACCCTTCGTGGAATTGCAACTTCTGCATTAAAAGATAATGAAGATATTATTGAACCATTAAGCGATAGAATTGAAGGTCGTACTTCTTTATATGATGTTACGCATCCTTTAACTGATGAAATTATTGCAAGAGCAGGAGAAGAGATTTCTGCTGATGTTGCTAAAAAAATAGAAGAAACAGGAATCGAAGTTGTTGAAATTCGTTCAGTATTAACTTGTGAAAGCAAGCGTGGTGTATGTGTAAGATGTTATGGTAAAAACTTAGCTTCAGGTTCTTTAGCACAAAGAGGTGATGCTGTTGGAATCATTGCTGCACAATCAATTGGTGAACCAGGTACTCAGTTAACACTTCGTACTTTCCACGTGGGTGGTGTGGCAGGATCTGCTTCGGTTGAATCTACATTGGTAGCTAAATTTGACGGAACACTTCAGTTCGATGGATTAAGAACAGTAAGTACAGAAAATAGTGAAGGAAAGAAAATTGTTGTGGTAATAGGTCGTACCGGTGAAATCAGAAACATCGATGTGAAATCAGATCGTTTGCTAAACACAATGCATATTCCTTACGGTTCAATTTTGAGTGTAAAAGATGGACAAAAAATTACTAAAGGAGATGTTATTTGTACATGGGATCCATTTAATAATGTAATCGTAGCTGAAAGTAATGGTAAAATTAAATTTGAATCTATACTTGAAGGGATAACTTATCGCGATGAATCTGATGAACAAACTGGTCACAGAGAAAAAGTGGTAATTGAAACAAAAGATAAAACTAAACTTCCAACAATAATTGTTGCAGGTAAAGAGGAAAAGAAATACAATTTGCCAGTAGGTTCTCACATTGTGATTGAAGAAGGTGAAGATGTTCGAAGCGGACAGGTTTTAGTTAAAATCCCAAGAGTATTAAGCAAATTGAAAGATATCACGGGAGGTCTTCCTCGTGTAACTGAATTGTTTGAGGCAAGAAATCCAAGCAACCCTGCTGTTGTTTGTGAAATTGATGGAGTGGTTAATTTTGGTACTATCAAACGTGGTAACAGAGAAATTAGTGTTGAAGCAAAAGATGGCGTTACTCGTAAATATTTAGTTCCTTTGAGTCGTCAGATTCTTGTACAAGATGGTGATTTCGTTAAAGCTGGAGCTGCCTTGAGTGATGGACAAATTTCACCAGCAGATATTTTGGATATCAAAGGTCCTTTTGCTGTTCAAGAATATGTTGTGAATGAAATTCAAGAAGTATACCGTTTACAAGGGGTAAGAATTAACGATAAGCATATCGAAGTAATTGTGCGTCAAATGATGCGTAAAGTAACTATCGAAGATGCAGGAGATACTAAATTCCTTGAAGGAGATGTTGAAGACAGATTAGACTTTAATGTTGAAAACGATAATATCTACGATAAAAAAGTAGTAACTGAAAGTGGAGAAAGTACAACATTAAAATCTGGTCAAATTGTTACACTAAGAGAAATCAGAGAAGAGAATTCAATTTTAAGAAGAGCAGATAAAAAACTAGTTGATTATCGTGATGCGAAACCTGCAACTTCTTCTCCTTTGTTATTGGGTATCACCAAAGCCTCATTAGGTACACAAAGTTGGATCTCAGCAGCTTCTTTCCAAGAAACAACTAAAGTATTAAGTTCAGCTGCAATTCTTGGAAAAACAGATGAAATGTTAGGGCTAAAAGAAAATGTAATCACAGGTCATCATATTCCTGCTGGTACAGGTTTACGTGATTTTGAAAACATGATTGTAGGAAGTAAAGAAGAATATGAATTACTTATGACTACAAAAGAAGCAATGACTTTTGATGAAGAAGAATAAATCATCTATAATTTAATTTACAGAAAGGGTGTCATTTGGCACCCTTTCTTATTTGGATATGATAGTCACAAATTTTTCTAAAATTAATTTCTCAAAAAGAAGATTGTGTTATCTTGCTAAGGTTTGCAAATGGAAATTACTTCAATTATCTTTTTGCATAAGTTTTTAGCCATTAAATAGTTTTAGATCTCATAGTTGTAAAAAAAGTTTGGAAACAAGCTGAAAACAATTCAGTTCATTATTGGGAAAACAATACCATCTGACAAATAAAAAATAAAAACATGAAAAAAATTACACTTGTGCTGAATATCGTTTTACTCATTGCAGTAGCGGTTCTTTATTACTTCCATTTTTCCTGCAACAGTAGTAATAAACAAGAATGCAAAAAAACTACCGAGCGTGCTGCGCATCATAATCCAAACAAGCCTTTGATTGCATATGTTGATCTGGATTCAATGAATGAAAGAATTGGATACATCAAAAAAAATAGATTGGCATTAGAACAAGAACAAAAATCAATTGAAGCAGAATGGGAGGCGTCCTATCGTGATTTGGAAAATCAAAAAAATAACTTTCTAAAAAAATCATCTTCTATTACACAATCGCAAGCAGAGTCTTTTCAAAAAATATTACTGGATCAACAACAACGAGTGGATACGAAAAAACAAATGTTGATACAACAGTTAAATGAGAAAAGCTATAAATTTCTTGAAGACATACAAAAACAATTAAAACAATATTTAGAGGAATACAATCAAAATAAAGGATATGCCTTTATTCTTACTGTTGGTAATGGGCTTGATTATATGGTTTATAAAGATTCATCATTAAACATTACAAATGATGTAGTTGAAGGCATGAACGAAAAACTCAAAAGCAAAGAAAAATAATTATAAAAAGAATTCTTATCTTCAATCCCGCTGGACAAGTGGGATTTTTTAATGTTTTCAACTTTAATCTATGACAAATTCAAATAAAACATTTACACCAACATTAGGGCTAACAGATGCAACAATGATTGTTGCCGGTTCTATGATTGGCTCCGGTATTTTTATTGTTAGTGCAGATATGCTAAAAGAATTGGGAAGCGCAGGTTGGTTATTAACAGCATGGATTATTACAGGATTTATGACATTGACAGCAGCTTTGAGTTATGGTGAGTTAAGTGCTATGTTTCCGAAAGCAGGGGGGCAATATGTTTATCTAAAAGAAGCATATAATCCATTGTTAGGGTTTTTATATGGATGGAGTTTTTTCTCTGTAATACAAACAGGTACTATCGCAGCCGTAGCAGTGGGGTTTGCAAAATTTGCAGGTTACTTTTTTCCTGCTCTAGCCTGGGAGGATATTAATACGTTTCAAATTATTGGGTTGAAAATCCACTATGCTCAATTAGTTGCAATTGGATTATTGATACTGCTTACATTTATCAATACAAAAGGTATAGAAACTGGAAAAATGATACAAACATTTTTCACCTCCACAAAATTGCTTTCTCTTTTTGGTTTAATAATTATGGGACTAATAGCATTTAATTCCAAAATTTGGCAATCTAATTGGATGAACGCTTGGGATTTAAACCATGTTACAAAATCAGTAGAAGGGGTTATAGATTATAAACCATTGATAGGCGGTGTTGCGCTTGGTGCCATTGCCAGTGCAATGGTAGGAAGTATTTTTAGCAGCGATGCATGGAATAATGTAACATTTATTGCGGGGGAAATTAAAAATCCTAAAAGAAATATCGGACTAAGTTTATTTTTAGGAACCTTAATAGTAACGGTTATTTATTTATTAATGAATGTGGTTTATTTGGCAACAGTTCCTTTAAATGATTTGGCATTTGCAAAAGACAATAGAGTAGCATTAAGTGCATCTCAGGCCATTTTTGGCAATAGTGGTACAGCCATCATCGCTATCATGATTATGATCTCAACTTTTGGTTGTAATAATGGATTGATACTTGCAGGCGCAAGAGTTTATTATACAATGGCAGAAGATAAATTGTTTTTTAAACAAGCTTCTATACTTAATAAAAATACTGTTCCTGCATGGGCTTTATGGATTCAATGTGCAATGGCTAGTATACTTTGCTTGAGTGGCAAATACGGAGATTTATTAGACATGGTTTCTTTTGTAGTGGTTATTTTTTATGTACTTACCATTGCTGGAATATTTATTTTGAGAAAAAAACGTCCGGATATTGAAAGACCTTATAAAGCCTTCGGATATCCATTTTTACCAATTGTTTATATAGTAATGGGATTAACTTTTTGCGGTCTGTTGATAATATACAAACCTGAATTTACATGGCCAGGATTAATTATAACATTGATTGGAATACCTTTGTATTATATAGCTGTAGCACAAAAAAACAAAGCGTAATAGTTTATGAATCATACAGAATTCGATACTTTATTTTATAATTTCAACAACATAAAAATCGGAGTAGTAGGCGATGCAATGCTCGACACCTATTGGTGGGGAAGGGTAGAAAGAATCTCACCAGAAGCTCCAGTTCCAATTGTAACGGTTTCTAAAAGAGAACAAAGAATTGGAGGTGCTGCTAATGTTGCTTTGAATGCAAAATCATTAGGTTGCAATGTTCATATGCTCACTATTGTTGGAAATGATGGAGATGGAAATCAACTCACAAATCTTTTAAATAAAAGTGAAATCAATACTGATTATTTGATAAAAAGTGATCTTCGAATTACTACCAACAAGATTCGTATCATCAGCAAAAATCAGCAAATGATGCGATTAGATGCGGAGATGACTAACGCAATAGATACGCAAGAAGAAAATAATTTATTACTTCAATTAACAAAATACATTCAAACTGAAAAGCCGCATATTGTTATTTTGGAGGATTATAATAAAGGAGTTTTAACCGAAAAAATAATTACAGAAGCCATTCGAATTTGCCATTCAAATAATGTTTTAGTAGCAGTTGATCCAAAAAGAAAAAATTTCTTTTGTTATAAAAATGCAGACATCTTTAAGCCCAATTTACAAGAAGCTAAAGATGCTTTGAATATAGTACAAGACGAATTGAATGAAGATTTTATGAATTTTATTCATGCTTCATTGTATGAAAAGTTACAACACAAGGCTTCTTTTATTACACTTTCAGAAAAAGGAGTTTATTATAATGATGGAAATGAAAGTAAAATTATCCCAACTCATGTTAGAACCATTGCAGATGTTAGCGGTGCAGGAGATACTGTAATTGCAGTTGCTGCTATTGTTTATGCAGCCACCCAAAATTTTCAACTGATGGCAGAGATAGCAAATATTGCCGGGGGATTGGTTTGCGAAGAGGTTGGAACAGTTGCAATTGATAAAAATAAATTATTAGCAGAGGCAAAGTCGTTATTAATCAAATAAATTAAAAACTAAAAAACAAATGCAACCTTTTTCAATTGTCATTCATGGTGGGGCAGGTACTATTTTAAAATCGGATATGACCCCAGAGCTAGAAAAGGCTTATTTGAATGGGTTAGAAGCTGCGCTATTATTGGGATTTTCTGCTTTGGAGAAGGGAGAAAGCGCAATCAACGCAATTATTTCCGCAATAAAATTATTAGAAGATAATATTTTATTTAATGCAGGACGAGGAGCAGTATTTACCAAAAAAGGGGTACAAGAAATGGATGCCGCAATCATGGATGGAAAAACTTTAGCGGCAGGATCAGTAGCAGGTGTAAGAAATGTAATGAACCCAATTGATTTAGCTAATGAAGTGATGATGCATAGTAATCATGTTTTTTTAAGTGGAAAAGGTGCAAATGATTATGCTATTAAACAGGGTGTAAAACTAATGCCGGATGAATATTTCTTTTCGAAATTCCGATATGATCAATGGAAAGAAATTAGAGATAGTGATAGTTATTCGTTAGATCACACTCATCAAGACTTGGCAGAATTTTTTAAAGATAAAAAATTTGGAACAGTAGGCGCAGTAGCTTGTGATCAATTTGGAAATATTGCAGCAGCAACAAGTACCGGTGGAATGACAAATAAAAAGTACGGTAGAATTGGCGATAGTCCTATTATTGGCGCAGGTACTTATGCCAATAACAATACATGTGCCATCAGTTGTACTGGTCATGGTGAACTTTTTATTAGAGCAGTTGCAGCTTATGATGTGAGTGCGCTTATTGAATACAAAGGACTCTCTTTACAAGATGCAATGAATTTTGTTGTACATGATAAATTAAAAAAAATAAATGGCGAAGGTGGTATGATTGGAATCGATGCTCAAGCTAATACAGCTATGGTTTTTAATAGTGCTGGAATGTACCGCGCTATGAAACACTCCAACGGCACTCAAGAAATTTCAATATACAAAGCGAGTTAATTATTATTTCAATTTTTAATACTGATGAAAAAAATAGCAGTAATTGTTGGCGGCGGTTCAGGAAGTAGAATGAAGACTGATATACCCAAGCAATTTTTGTTGTTAAAAGAAAAACCTATTCTATTTTATACAATTGATTCTTTTTTAAAAGCATTTGCTGACTTTCAAATCATTCTTGTTTTGCCAGCAGATTACATTGAACAAGGGAATCAAATTATTCAAACCTATTTTCCGGCTTCTGATATTCAAATTATTGCAGGAGGCGCAACAAGATTTCATTCTGTTCAAAATGGATTGAGCTGCATTAAAGATGAATCAGTAGTTTTTGTGCATGATGCAGTTCGCTGTTTGGTAAGTGAAGATTTAATTGCAAGAGCTTATCAATCAACAGTAGAAAAAGGCTCTGCTATACCGGTAGTTTCTTCTAAAGACAGTGTGAGAATGATTCAAAATAACAACAGTAAAATTCTAGATAGATCCACTATTAAATTAGTACAAACACCTCAGGTTTTTTTAAGTAGTATTTTGTTGCCTGCTTTTAAGCTTCCTTTCCAAGAGGATTTTACAGACGAAGCATCTGTTGTTGAACACTACGGACAAAACATTCATTTAATTGAAGGAGAGGAAACTAATATTAAAATCACTCACCCAATTGATTTGATAATTGCAGAAAAATTTATCGAATCAACTTAGTTTATTTTTTTATTAGCCGTATTATTTTAGGTAGTCTATTCCATTTTACAGATATATATTGTTGATTTTGAGTAGATATTTTTTTATAGAAATCTGCCACTCCCGGCAAATCAGATCCTTCAAAATCAAAAATCAGTTCTTCAACTAAGTGCTCTTTTAAAATCTCATTGTATAAAAAATAATTTGCGAGTAGTTTTTTCCCAGTGGGTGTAATACAGGAAATGATGTTATACATGCGTTGCCCATCATTTAATAGTAGCGCCAATGCCAACAATTCATAGTTGTTTTTAGATATAACTTTTCTAATGATTATTTTATTTTCACATTGAAGCTTTTTACATAACTCATTAAACTTGTTTAAATCAAAATCTGTAAGCGATTTGATTTTTTTTTGATAAAGATTTTGATATAATAAAAGCGAAGAATGAATACTTTCTTCATTTAAATAATTCATGTCGTTTCTGGAAGCTTTATTTAATCGTTTACGTAAATACGAATCGCTTTCAAATAAAGAAACAGCGGCGGAAGAAGATACTATAGAAATGAAATTATTCTTTTTTGAGACAATAAATTTCTTGTCAAAATTGAATTCGCTTTGTTGATAATTTAAATTAATTTCTGCAAATTGAAATTTGGAGTAGGCCAATTCTAAGAAGGCTTCTACAATTGTATTATCAATAGCTTGATCCGAAAACAATCCTAACTGTTGTACAAATGCGGGTTGATATAGATATTTAATTCCAAATTTTTTCCTCCAGGGTAATGGCATGACAATCTCATAATCTCCCATCACAATAGCATCCCATTGTTCAGCCATTGCATCTAAATATGTTGAGTATGCATATATTAATTTGTTCCCTGCATTGTCAATGCAATGATTCCATTTTGCTTTGTCTATTTCAATATGTGTTAGATATCTTATCAAAATATTATAGTGAAATTTGAGGGATTAAATTTTTAAGTGAAAGTTGTTGTAAGTCTAGACTAAATGAGATGTTATGTAAAAACTTGTTCTTTGGAATAGTTGAATTAACATATTTTCTAAACGAACTACTATATAACACAGGACAATAAATATTCAACGCTTTTTTAAAAAAAGAAAACTGAAATCCGCTATTAAAGTAAATCTTTTCAGTTGTAGCATCTGCTTTCCATGTGCCAGCATGTGTTCCAACATCTGTAAACAATAACAAAGGGATTTTTATTGGCAATAACTCTAAAGGATTAATTTTTTTAGGTATTGTACTTACAAAGTTTAATGCACACACCCAATTGTCGGATTTGCCGATTTTTTCACTTAATAGGTCTGTCCTTATTTTAAAGCCTCCATCCTTAATAATCAATTGACGAGCAGCGATTCCATCAAAATCATTTCTACCCAAAAAATAACTATTGTAAGTATAATCTTCATATCCATTTGCACCGCTCATATTAATATGGTAGCGTTCTGTATTAAATTGTGTAAAGATTGAAGCAGATTTGGTGTACATAAATTTACCGGCAAAGAATCTGCATTGTAATCCGCCTTCGGCGGGATAATTTAAATAATATTTTCCAGTCATTCCCGCTTTAATAAAATCATTTGTTTGTTGTGCTTCCAATTCCAATGAGTAGGGATATAAGATTCGATTGTTTTCAATCACATATCTTAATTGATTTACAAAATATGATGCAGAAGGAGTGGTGATTAGATCAACCTGATTGATCGTGTCGGATATGAAATTGAAATTTGTTTCTGTTACAAAAAAAGATTTCCACTCGATAGATTTTTTAATTTTTTCTAAAGGAGAAGAATTTCCAAAAACGTATTTTATCGACGGAGATAATTTTTTAAAATAAAGAAAGTGTTTGTTGCTTTTTTCATCTTTGTATTTATCAATAGAAAAGGTACTAGCAGCAATGGAAAAAATGAATTGATTGCCATTATCGCCTATAAATTTTGCGAATGATATTTTTGAACTTCCATTAAATGATTTTGATTGTATGCTATACAAAGGCGCAATGTAGAACTGAAGATTATGTTGAGGTAGACTGTAGTTGTGTAATAACGTGCCAAGCATCATACCATCATAATGATTAAATCCAATTGCAGGTGCAAAAGACAGGTAGTTGTATTTTTCTGTATTATGGAGGTTTGCAAAAAAAGTAAATTTTAGTTTTTTCTTTTGCGGGGCATTAAAATATCCTTTTTTACTTAACAAACTAAATTCTGAATCGAGATTTAGTTTTGAACTACTTTCCAAAATACGCTTAAAGTCAACAGGAGATGGGTGTTTGAATTTCCACGCATCATAATATACTTTCATGCAGCTATCGAACAAGTTCATTCCTAATTTATTTTCAATACCCTTCAACCATTCTGCACTTTTATGATAAGCAATCAATCCATAATTTAAGGAAGAAAAAATTTCAGAACTAGTTTCAATTGGCTGATCTTTTTTTTGATGAATAGCTTCTTCTAGGATTAAGTTTTCCCAGCTATCAGGAAGTTTTTTAGAGAAGAAGTTTTTCTTTTGTGAAGCTTGGTTGTAAAATAAATTTGTATAGCGCTCATCATAAAAGCTATTGACACCTTCATCCATCCAAGGGTGAAGACGTTCATTTGTTCCAAGAATTCCATAAAACCAATTATGCCCTACTTCATGATTAATTAAATTGTCGAGTGATTTTTTATCTGATGAATTTTCTAGCAATGTTATCGTTGGGTATTCCATACCGCCAATATTATTTTGCTTGCTTTCAACAATAGAAACTATATCATAAGGGTATTCGCCAATCCAGTTAGATTTTGTTTGGATAGCAGCTTTAATATATCGTATAGAATTACTCCATGCATCATTTTTGTTTAGATGATACGCATATAGTTCAATGATTCTTTTATTTAAAAGTAATGTATCGTGTTCAATTGTAAACTGCTTGTCTGCAAACCAGGCAAAATCATGAATATTAGATTGAAAGTAATGGCTTGTTTTATTTTCTCCATTTATAATTTCATTTATCTTCTTACCAGTTGCAGCAATAATAAAATCTTTATGTGTATTTATGGTTACATCAAAATTTCCATATTCTGAATAAAACTCACCTTGATCAAGATATGGAAAAGGATGCCATCCGTCTTTATCATACACAGCCGGTTTAGGATACCATTGAGTGATTTGAAACGAGCTATCAACATAACCAGATCTGGAAAAATTATAGGGTAATTTAACATGAAATGGAGTAGAGATATAAATCGATTGACCAGATAGAAGAGGCTTAGGCAAAAATAATTTTGCAATATCAATATGTAATGAATCTATTAAGAAAGTTGCATCCAATTCATCAACTTTAAATTGTAGTCCATTAATGAATCCTAATTTTGTTTCCTCCGCAAAATAAAAATCAGTTCTTCCGTTTTTTAATAATTGTTCACTAAAAGCGGTTTGGTCATTTTTGTATGCATTTGGCCATAAGTGAAACCAAATAAATGGCAAGGAGTCGGAAGAGTTATTAGTGTATTTTATTTTTAAAAAGCCATCTAAATTGTGAAGGCTATCATTGAGGGTAACATCGATTGTATAATCAACATTCTGTTGCCAGTATGAAGAATTAGATTGCGCAGATACAATTAAGCTAACACAATAAAAAAAGATAAGTAGTAAAAAGTTTTTCAAAGAAAATGTTTTATAAAAACTAATGAAATCTTTTTTAATTCAAATTATTTTCCTGTACCTGAAAATATAATTTTCAAAGTATAAATCATTATCTTAAAATCTAAAGCCAATGAAATGTTTTCAATATACATTAAATCGAAAGGCATTCTTTTTATCATTTCCTGCACAGAAGAAGCATACCCAAAATTAACCATACCCCAACTTGTGATCCCTGGTTTGACTTTTAATAAGAAATTATATTCAGGATTAGTTTTGATAATTTGATTAATATAAAACTTTCTTTCTGGCCTTGGTCCAATAATACTCATTTCTCCTTTAAGTACATTAAAAAATTGAGGCAGCTCATCAATTCGCCATTTTCGCATTGTTTTACCCCATGAAGTAATTCTGGAATCATTATGACTACTAAGTTGTGGACCATCTTTTTCAGAATCAACAAACATCGATCTGAATTTGTACATCATAAAAGGTTTTCCTTTAAAACCAATTCTTTCTTGTTTATATAACATTGAACCTTTAGAAGAAATCAATACTCTAATAATGGTATATAGGATTAAAGGTGACAATAATATCCCAGCAATTAAACAAATAAAAATGTCAATACATCTTTTTATGTTTTGTTGCCATAAAGGGAGAATTCCAGAATGAATATCAATTAAAGGAACTCCATATAAATTATCTGTTTTTAATGCGCCTGTTAATAAATCAACTTTGTCTGGTGTGATTTTTACATTCACATCTTTATCACTTAATTGTTCAAGTATTTTTGTAATGTTTGTTCTGTCTTCTTTAGGAATAGTTATAATGATTTCTTCAATATTCTGTGTATCTATTATTTGATTGATGTTCGAATTTGGGGCGAAATATTGAATTTCATTTGACACGGGTTCATTGAAATCGTGAATGTTCATAAAGCCAACAATATGTAATCCAGATTTTTCTTTTAATGAAACAAAAGATTGATAAAACTCCATTGCTTTTTTAGCATTGCCAATAATTAAAGTATTAAAAAATACTTTTTTAGTGGTCAGTTGATTTTTTGCGATGTTCAAAAAAAATATTCGAGAACTTAAGGTTAGAATTAATATGGGAATTAATAAACTAAAAAACTCTTGATAATATTTTATGTTCTCCACTTGAGGGTTTTTCAAAATAAAAAAAAACAAAAGAAAAACACTTCCTATGATACAAACAAAAAAAGTTCTGCCAAATTCTGTTAATCTAGATTTTACATATAATGAGCCATAGGCGCCACTTAAAAAATGTAATGCAAGCCATCCTATAACGTAAAGAAAAAGACCTAAATAAAATCCAGATGGAATGGATAATGGGTAATGATAAATGATAGTTCTTAAATAGTAAAAAAGCAGCCAAGTAAAACCACTGATGATCACATCAGATAAAATATACCAATTGATATTTATTCTAGGCTGTTGCAAAAAATAGTTTTATTAATGTTGCGATTGATTTATTTTTTCTAAAATTTGATGAGCAACTTCCATTGCTCTAAAGCCATCAATAATTGACACAGGAGTTTCAATATTATTTTTTATTGCTAAAACAAACGCTTCTAATTCCATTTTGATTGCATTAGAAGATTCAATAGTAGGGGAAACAACACCAATAGATTTAGTGCCATTATTTGTTTCAATATCAAATGAAAAATCAAATTGTTCATTCTCCTGACTAAATTTAATGATATCCGTTTTTTTCTCTAAGAAATCAATTCCAATATAAGCGTCTTTTTGAAACAGTCTCATTTTTCTCATTTTTTTGAGAGATATTCTACTGCTTGTTAAATTAGCAACACAGCCGTTATCAAACTCTAGTCTTACATTGGCAATATCTGGAGTGTCGCTTAATACGGCAACACCATTAGCTGAGATGTAACTCACATTACTCTTTACAATATGGAGAATGATATCAATATCATGAATCATTAAATCTAGTACAACACTAACATCAGTACCTCTTGGATTGAATTCGGAGATACGATGCACTTCAATAAACATTGGATTCAATGTTTGAGTTTTTAATGCAAGAAATGCAGGATTAAATCTTTCAACATGACCAACTTGAAATTTAACATTAGATTCCTTAGCCAATTTCACAAGCGTTCTGGCTTCTTCCATGCTATTGGCAAGGGGCTTTTCAACAAAAACATGTTTCCCTTTTTTAATAGCCATTTCACATAATTCAAAATGGTTGATGGTAGGAGCGATAATATCTACTGCATCACAAGCATCCATTAAAGATTCGCAATCGAAAAATGGTTTAAGTTGGTATTGTTCAATTGCAATTTTTGAATTTTCTGGATGGGGGTCAAAAAACCCTATGATTTCAACACCCTCTATTTCTTTCCAATTATTTAAATGAAATCTTCCAAGATGACCTACACCAAAAACGCCTATTTTCAACATCTGACTATATTAAACTAAAAGTGATTAAGAATTAATTATTGGTTTCTTCCCAAACCCATTTTACCGAATTTTTTTATTCTATCTTGGATTCTCTGCTCAGCAGGAATTTTTTCTAATTCATCAATAACTGGTGTGAGATAATTTTTAAGCAATTGAGCAGCTTCTTCATAATCCCAATGAGCACCACCTAATGGTTCTGGAATTACATCATCAACCAAACCAAAATTTAGCATATCGGTACCAGTTAGTTTTAATTGCTCGGCAGCGATTTCTTTTTTATCCCAACTTCTCCATAAAATACTACTGCAACTTTCAGGAGAAATAACTGTGTACCAAGTGTTTTCCATCATTGCTACTTTATCGCCAACACCTATTCCCAAAGCACCGCCACTAGCCCCTTCGCCAATAACAACACAAATAACAGGCACTTTTAAACTTATCATTTCATAAATATTTCTCGCAATAGCTTCGCCCTGACCGCGCTCTTCCGCTTCTAAACCAGGGAAGGCGCCGGGGGTATCAATAAGCGTTACAATTGGCTTGTTGAACTTTTCAGCTAATTTCATCAACCGCAAAGCTTTTCTATAGCCTTCAGGATTAGCCATTCCAAAATTTCGGTATTGTCTTGTTTTAGTATTAATTCCTTTTTGTTGCCCAATGAACATTACCGTTCTTCCATCTAATTCAGCAAATCCACCTACCATTGCTTTATCGTCTTTTACATTTCTGTCGCCGTGCAATTCAATAAAATTGGTGCACATTTTTTCAATGTACTTTAATGTATAGGGTCTATCGGGGTGTCTGCTTAATTGTACCCTTCTCCAAGGGGTTAAATTATCAGTGAGAGATTTTTTTGTGTCAGTAAGTTTCTTTTCCAAGTCGCTAATAGCAGCGGATAAATCTGTTTGACTTTTCACTTCAGTGGTTCTCATTTGTTCTATCTGGTCGTATAGCTCTTTAATAGGCTTTTCGAAGTCTAGAAATTGTCTGTCTTTTAATGCTGGCATTTTAATTAATTATGGTAATACGCAATGATACGATAAGTTGTGGCAAAAATACTTCATCAGAGTTTTTTATAAAAGTTTTGTTTATAAAAAGTAAAATTCATTATCTTTGCCCTCCGAAAACAACGTATCATAAAGATAAGTTATTGGAGGAGAGTTGGATCGGTAGTTCAGTTGGTTAGAATGCTGCCCTGTCACGGCAGAGGTCGCGGGTTCGAGTCCCGTCCGGTCCGCTAAATAACAATTAACCCCTTGATATTCAAGGGGTTTTTAATTATTTTTTAAAAATCTCACTAATCCATAAAAATTTACTCCACAGTAATCATACTTGATGTAGTGAAATCTTCTCCTGAAAGTTTTATTTGATAATTACCAGCTTGTATCACTGGGCTTAACTGAATACTATATTTATATTGATTTGAAATAGTATTGAATATGGTTTTTTGAATTTGATGCCCAAGTATATCTAAAATTTCAAGTGAATAAAGACTTGTTTTATTTTGTTTGAAATAAATATTCAAAGTTTTATTTTTTACTGGATTCGGATATATTGATATGAATTGATCGATATTTATAAACTCTACTTTTACAACATTGCTATATTTTTTATCTCCGCTTTTTTCAATCATGACTACTCTGTAGTAATTAAAATGTAAAGAAGGATATTTATCGTTAAAAATATATTCGTTTTCACTAGTATTAGATTTTTTGACAGCTATTTTTCCAAGGTTGAAAAAATGTTTACCATCTAAGCTTTTTTCAAGAATGTAATAATTCACATTTATTTCATCAGCAACACGCCAATTAATATCAATTGTTTTTTGCTCGTTCACATTCGCATGTACTGAAACAAATTTAACTGGCAACTGTACGGTGGGTCTAAATACTATAATAAATCTTTCCGGATTGTATGATCCAGAATCATTGTTAACAAAGAATGATATGCTTGCCTTTCGATCAAGGTTAAAATTTGTTTCTGTGTTTAAATACCTGTCAATCAATATTCCATTTAAACTGCTTGTATTAAAATTAGTTGGATAAAAATCGAAAATATAATTTCTTTGTTTTAAAGAATTTAGATACACTTTTAAAGTGTCATTTTCCTGTATTTCTTTTCGTCTTTCTACAACGAGTTTTGTTGAATTGTTTATGATTGAAATAGATTCTGTGCTGGAAAATAATTTTAGTGCATCATACTCATCAACTTCATTAGAAAATTGATCGGCAAAATCTGCAGTAATGCCGTCTAATAAAATGCTGTCATTGCTTGATTGCACTAATAAATTAATAGCTAATCTTTTAAATGAAATTGCACTACTTCTATTTACCAAATTAGATAGTGTATCTGCTTTTGCAGATTCTTTAAATTGAACAATACCACCATTATTACCAGATGCATGTACAAAAAAAGCACTTCCGGATTGTATATATCCTTTTACATCATTGTTTGGAGCTGCTGGATAACTGCCACTTCCTGGTGATACATGATAGGTTCCATTTAAGTTAGAGGTAAATGTTTGATACCCGCCATATCCATAGGGAGAGTTGGCATTGTTTGTTAATTTAGGATCCCATAAATAAAATAAATCTTGCACACCACCTGTTTTGGTAAGTAAGGCAAAATCAACAATTGATGCATAAGGATTTCCGATAGATTCAAAAGAGTTAGCAGTTACATATGGAACAGGTGGGGGATAATTTGATACATCATATAAAAATCCTTTTGATCTTAATATTGTAGGACTAGGCGTTTGAGAATTGGATGTAATAAAACGGTTGCCTTTAATAAAAATCATGTATCCCGTACTGTTATTTACTAATGCTCTTGTGCTATCTATACCTACCCAATTATTAATTGCTGAGTTATAATATTTCATACTTGCAAACTGAGAAACGCCATCAAAGCCCAACGCGACAGCATTTGAAAGATTTGATGTGATTTGTGTTCCATATCCCGGGCTATTATTACTTGTATTATTTGTTGCGTTTTCCTGCCAAGAAGCCTTTATGGTTTGACCAATGGTAGGTGTACTTAAAAACTGCCATGATTTCCCATGCTGATTAGCACCAACACCTGTAGCAATATATCGTTCTACAATAACTCTTCCTGTGTCGTAAGTAATATTTGCATTATCACCAATTGATGAAAAATTGGCAGTGCCATTTGAGTCAGATAGTAAAGTAATATCGTAATTTCTTTTTAGGGAGAGTACGCCTTCTTTGATACTTAATGTTTTTCCAATTTTAACGGATTTACTAAGAAATACAGTATCGCTAATAAGTGCACCAGTATTACTGATTTCTAATTTTCCTTTTACTGTATCAGGCAAACCTAAGCCAGTGTTTTGATTAGTAATTCCAATATAAATATAGCTTGCATTTTTACTAAAATTTCTTGTTGTCATTCGTATACTGCCTAATTCATTTGCAGTTAAACCAGCAGCCCCGGTTGGTGTTATTCCTGCAGGGTTTGATATATATAAACTTGCGCCTGCATTTAGATTAAAAGTTCCAGTTCCTACGAATCCACATCCAGGCAAGCATCTCACTGCGCCATTTACATTTAATACTCCAGTTGAAAAGCTTTTATTAGAAGTTAATGTTGCTTTTGAATTGGAGGCTATTACAAGTTTGCCTAAACCATTAAGATTTATATTGCCTCCATTTAATATAGCAGTGTCTCCATCAATAATTAAATCTCCTGTGCCACTGTTTGTAATACTACTTAGACCGGTCATTCCATTTCTCAAATATTTAATACCAGCAGAATCAAATGTTACAGATGCTGCAGCATTAAATATTCCATTAATTCTAAGTGTATCTCTTGAGCCTATAATGTTATTAGCTTGTGAAATTCTAAAATTAGTGGTATCGGTTGGAAGTGCATTTGGAAAATAGGTGCATCGGTAAGACTCAAAACTAGTGGAGGCAGCCCAATCATAAACAGATCCAGATGCAAAATATACATTACTAGATCGAGCAAAATCATCACTTGTAGATGGGGAATTATTACTTTTTACTTTTACAACACCTCCATTGTTGACCAATATTTTACCTCCGACATTTAAAGTAGGTTGATTACCAAACATTTCGTATGTGCCTCCAATAATGAAATCGTATCCTGTTGTATCTGTAATATTTAAATTAAAAGCACTTGAATTATTATCATAAGTTAAAGCACCCCCCGCTTCGATTAAAAGTCTCTTTGCTGTAACATCACTTGCTATAGTATCTGTTAACCCAGCAGAAATAACTATGGCTCGGGCAGCATTAGTCGGGTATACAGAAGTGTTAGACCAATAAACACTATCTGGCGAAGCCTGCCAAATGGTACTGTCGTTCCATTTTCCACTACCCTTTGTTCTATAAAAACTATTGGGGTTTGTAATGATACCTGTTACTTTTATATTGTCTAATAATACAATAGGAAAATTACCACTACCCGCAGCAGAATAATCATAAAACCTAAAAACACAAGTAGCATTATTATTATAACCAGCTGGTATTTTTAAACTAATGTGTAGATTATTAGGTGAACTATTATTCACAGGTCTATAATCTGTAGTATTACTTGTTAATTCTGTAAAACTTGTTCCATTGTTAATACTCCCAAATACTTTAAATATGCTTGTTTTGCTCGCATTTGCAGTATTAATTAATGTACTTACATCCATAGTTAATGAATCAACTGTAACTCCGCTGAAATTGATAAGTAAATCTAATGCCACTTGTTTTCCAGCAGCAGCTAAAAACTTTAAGTTGGTTGTCCCTTTTCCAATACCACTTGTAGTACCTGTTGTATTTACAAAACTGGTACATTGATCAGAAATTAGAGTGCCTGCAGCCGTTGTTCCTGCAGAGACAGCCACCCCGCGCCACCTGTTTGCACCCAAACCCGTTCCGCCCGGAGCACTCCAATTGGCAATTGAATCAAAATTTTCGGTGTACATTAATCCATTTAAACTGCTCATAGGTACAGCAGTTTGTGAATAAGCACTACTTGAAATAATGAAGGAAAAGAAAAATATCGCTCTACATAAAATCTGAGAATGGCAATGTTTGATAATTTCCATTTCGGTTGGTTTTCTCCGAAAATAAGAAAATTATTTTATTAATAACTGATTCTAATTAAGAATTATCAACGCTCTGTATGATTAATCTCTTTTTATGGATATAGGGTAAATAGCGACTCCCTGCTTTGTTGTAGCCTTTATTTTATAAATACTTTCGTACAATTTTTGTGTGTCAAAATAAGCTATGGTTGAACCTTTATATAAGATAGTTTCATTTATTAGTGTAGCATTTGAATCCAATAGTTGCAAAACAATATCTTCTTCATTTAATCCTTTACATTGAATAATTATTAATTCACTTTTCGCTGAAAAGATAACAATTAATTCATTTTCTTTTTCTGCAGTATTCATTGATTCAAAATTTCTTTTCTTGTATTCTATAATCGGTTCATATATTGAATCTATTTTTTTGTTGTTGACTTTTCCATAAAAATTTGGACCAACAAAAAAAGGGTAACTAGGAGAGTTGTTGGAATCTACTGTAGCAAAATAACAATAAGTGCCTAAAGGATATTCTGGTGTAATGCAAAACTTACCATTGTGCTCATCTGTATAATTTTCCCCAGAGTGAGGAATGTATTCGTAATCGCTCTCAAAAAAACCTAACGGAAACTTTTTTGAAACTTTTGGCCCTGTTTTCTTTTTAATGCCACCTTCAATACTATTCCTTCTTTTTATATTTTTTAATTGGTAACTAGAATGCATTATTACGCTAGTTTCTTCACTATCTTTTTGAATAATATAGGCATCGTAAATTGGATAACCATCCATTGCAAACCCAATTATAGAGGGCGCTTTGGCGTCTTTTTTTAAATTTGAAAATAATGTATTCCAATTTATATTTTCATTTGAAAATATCTTTTTTCCATTTAATAACAGGCCTTTTAAATTTATCGGTTCATTTTTTCGCAGACTGTCTTCTTGTGGATGTATTGGAAAATCATATAGCTTATTTTCTAAGTCTTTTATATAAACTGAATTCAATGAGAAAAATACGGATTTGATAGTTGATGAATCTTCAATGCCAGGCTCATTTATTTTCCATGAGTTTATAATAGGTAAAGTTTGCGCTGAACAAGCATGAACAAATGAAAACAAAATCAAAAAGATGAAATTTATCTTGTTGTTGATTGCGTTTTCATTTTTAAATGTGATTATTCTAGAACTCATGTATAAAAATAATATTTTTCAAATTTATCTGTTTAAATTTAGTATTCAATTTCTTTATTAAAATTCAATATGGATTATTTTCGTCCGCACTTAATGCTCTTAAGAATCAGCCTAATGGCATTTATTTTTTCTTTTCTTTTTTCAAAAGTTTTTGCACAAGAAAAATCTATTCGATTTGATTTTGGTTTGTTGTATAAAGATCAAATGATAAAAATGAATAAGGATTATTTTTTTAAATCTTCCAATGATAGTTTTAAAATTACTGTTTTGAAATTTTATATTTCAAATATTTGCTTTTACGATAAAGACAAACTGGTGTGGTCTGAAAAAAACAGCACTCATCTGGTTGATGTAAATGCAAAAGGCTTCTTCACAGTAAATATGCCTAATCAACTCAATATTGATAAAGTTTCATTTGACCTTGGGATAGATAGTGTTACCAATACTTCGGGCGCACTGGATGGCGACTTAGATCCTATGCTAGGAATGTATTGGACATGGCAAAGTGGTTATATCAATTTAAAATTGGAGGGATTATATAATTATTCTGACATGCAGCAACAACCTTTCGAATTTCATATAGGGGGATACAATGGAGAAGATAATGCATTGCAACATTTGTATTTTGATGTAAATCCAGGTAAAAATAAACTAAGTTATAAATTTAAGCTTGATTCAATATTAAATGAATTGAAAAATATAAACTATAAGCATTTAATGTCTCCGGGAATAAATGCAGTTCTGTTTTCAAAAATGATTGGAAAAAATATAATCCTCACTCAATAATCAATGACCATAAAATCAACAAATAAATGAAACGCTTTGTTGCCATTGCAATTTTATTGGTGTTTATATTCTCATCATTTAAATGGATAGATGATTTCGCTGCGTTATATCCTGTTTATTGGCCTAAGCCAACTTATGATTTTTCAAAAAATAAATTTTCAAAAGAAAAAGTAGAGCTTGGAAGAAAGTTGTTTTATGATCCTATTTTTTCAAAAAATAATAAAATTTCTTGTGCTAGCTGCCATTCTCCATATTCCTCTTTTGCACATATTGATCATGCATTGAGTCATGGTATTGATGACAGTATTGGTACTAGAAATGCCCCTGTATTGATTAATCTAGCTTGGCAAAAATATTTCATGTGGGATGGTTCTATTTTAAATTTAGATAAGCAGGCATTGACACCTATTACTCATCCACGAGAAATGGGGGAGAGTATGAATCATGTAATTTCTAAATTACAACAATCGAATGTTTATCCAATACTGTTTTCTAAAATCTATGGGGATAGTTTAATTAAGGAAGACAGAGTGCTAAAATGCATTACACAATTTCTGATTTCATTAGTAAGCTGTCACTCTAAATATGATAGCGTAATGAATCATACTGCTTCATTTACCAAACAAGAACAAAATGGATATGTTTTGTTTAAAAGAAATTGTGCTGCTTGTCATCAGGAGCCATTATTTACAAACAACCAATTTTCCAAAAATGAATTAGCAGTTAACACATCCCTTTTGGATTTTGGTAGAATGAATTTTACAGACGATAGAAAAGATTCATTGTTATTTAAGGTCCCTACATTAAGAAATATAGAATACTCTTATCCTTATATGCATGATGGCAGATTCACAAAATTGGGAGATGTATTAAATCATTATGTAAGCATTAAGCCTTCGGTTCATAATACCAAAGCCTTACAAAAAGGAATGAAACTTTCCTCCAATGAGAAAATAGATATAATTGCTTTTTTATTGACGCTATCTGATAGGAATTTCATTTTTAATGAAGAGCATTTATATCCAAAGTAATTCAATTGTGAGTTAGGTTTATTTTATAATTATTAAACAGGAATACTAATTATCATTGTGCAGCCTTTGCCGAGTGAAGTTTTTAAATTCAATTTTCCAGAGAGTAATTCGGTTCTTCTTTTTATATTAGCTAAACCGATTCCTTTTTTTATTTCATCACTGTTAAATCCAATACCATTATCTTCAATTATCATCGTAAGATTTTTTTCTTTGATAGTTAATTCAATATAAACAGAACTGGCTTTCGCGTATTTTGAAATATTACTGAGTTGTTCTTGTAAAATTCTGTATAAATTAAGTTGAACATCACTATTTAAAACATTTTCATTTTCATCATAATTGAAATGTAAATTTATTTCGTATTTTTCTTCAGAATTAAATATGTGGATCAACTCTTTGAAATTATCCTGAATCGTAGTATGATCAAAAAAAGATGGAGCCAGGCGGTGTGAAATATTTCTAATTTCATCAAGTGCCAGATTAATAAACTTTTTAGACTTTTCATACCATTGAAGAGCATCGTCTGGTATTTTTTCTTTCAACATTTCTAAACTCAATTGGCCACTTGCTAAAATCTGACAAACATTATCATGCAATTCACTCCCTATTTCAAATCTTTCTTCTTCTTGTGTTTTAATAATCGCACTGGTGATTTTTTTTTCTGTTATAATGCTTTCAGTAACATCTATTAAAATCATCGTTTCGTATTCCGCATCATCTATTATGATTTTGTTGGTGTACATATCTACATCAATCAATTCTTTAGATTTCTTTTTGTGTTTAAACCTGCCTTTGTAAATGTCTTTATTTTGATTAATGGATTCAATTGTTTTTATTTTTTCTTCGTTAGTATAGTTGTCAGAAAAGATGTCTGTTAATTTTAATGAATTAAATTCTTCAAGTGAATATCCGTATAATTCTGTGGCAGCTTTATTGACTTGAAGGAAGTATAGGCTTGAGATATTATAAATCCACATGGATTGAGGACTCAACTCAAAAAGATTCATGTACTTTTTTTCCGACTCTTCCAATAATGTATTTGTTCTTTTTCTTTCAATATTGTACTTAATACTTTTATATAATGAGGAAGCATTGATGTCGTCTTTGATAAGATAATCAGATACTTTTAACGTCAATGATTTAATACCAAATTCAACATCTCCATATCCTGTGATAATGATAACTGGAATATCCGGACATTGAGAAACAATATCGGTGATTAGTGTTTCGCCTCGGTTATCTGGTAATGTTAAATCAAGCAATACAACATCAAATTTTTTTTCAGTCGAGGATAATATGATTTTTGCATCGGAGTATTTTGTGCAATGTTGAATTTGTAAGGTTTCAATTAGTTCTTCTAAATAGTCTTTTATTAAGAGATAATCTCCAAGATTGTCTTCAATCACCAAAATTTTTATTGGGACATTATCTTTAACCATGAAATTAATTTTTGCTATGTGGGATGAGAGCCGTTTGCAACCAAAATTCTTCAATCTTAGAAATAACAGACATAAAATTGTCTACTTCTACTGGTTTTGAGATGAAGCAATTGGCATAATTTTTATAGGAGGTTACTATATCTTTTTCAGAAGAGGATGTACTGAGCATGATTACAGGAATTTGTTTTAAGTTCTCATGTTCTTTAATAAATTGAAGTACTTCTTGACCGTCTACTTTCGGCAAATTAATGTCTAATAAAATAATATCGGGTAATTGAATCTCTTTATTAAATAAAACATACTCAAGATATTCAATTGCAGCATTTCCATCTCTTGAAATTTCCATAGTTTCAATCATTAAACTATTTTCCAAAGCTTCTTTTGTTAGAATAATATCTCCTTCATTATCTTCTACTAACAATAAGTGTATTTTATTCTTCATGATCTAAATTTATTTTGGTAGTGTAAAATGAAATGTGGTTCCAATTTTTTCTTTGGATTCGACCCAAATTTTACCTCCTAAGTTAGTGATAATTTTTTTTGTAATGGCTAAACCAATTCCTGTCCCAGAATACTCGTCTTTGTTATGTAGTCTTTGAAATATGGTAAAGATCTTATCGAAATATTGTGGATTGATACCTATTCCATTATCTTTAAATGAAAATTTCCAGAATTTATTTTGTTCTTCAATAGCCACTTCAATAATAGGAGGAATATCTTTTTTATGGTATTTAAGGCTGTTGCCGATTAAATTTTGAAAAATTTGTCTAATCGGTGTTTTATAACTTTTAATAACAGGCAAATGTTTAAATCTAATCACTGCATGCAACTCTTGTATTTGTTGTCGATATAATATTAAAATCTCTTCCGACAATTCTTTTAAATGAATGTCTTTCATGGTTTCATCCGATTTACCAACTCTTGAAAATTCAAGTAAATCCAGTATGATTTGTCGCATTCTTTTAGCACCATCTACAGCATAAAAAATATATTCCTTTGCTTTTTCATCTAATTTATCATTATATTTTTTTTCTAATTGCGTTAGGAAACTCGTCACCATTCTTAGTGGTTCTTGTAAGTCATGTGAAGCAACATAAGCGAACTGTTCTAATTCATTATTAGACTTTTGGATATTCTCTAAAGCTTGATTGAGTTGAATTTGAATTAATTTAAGCTCAGTTATATCTATTCCATAACCAATAACGAATCGTAGTGCATTATTTTCGAAATAAGGATAAAATTTTCTAAGCACAAATCTCGGCTTGCCATCTTTTTCATGCTCATCTACCCATTCGTAAGTAGTTTTATTTTTTACTGTAGTGTTAAAGATTTGTCTTCTGGTCAGCGCTAATTCATTACTGATACTTTTATGCTTAGCATAATCAAAATCATTTTTTCCAATCAGCCACTGTCTTGTTTCATCATCTTTTATCGCATTCGGATTTAGAAACAAATAATTATGATTACTATCGAATACGGCAATATCTGCTGGTATATTATTTAAAATATCTTCTGTAAACTTTTTCTGATTAGCAAGTTCATTTGCTGAAAATACTTTTTCTGTTACATCTCTTTCAATAGCAATCCAGTGCGTAACATTTCCTTTTTCATCAGAAACGGGACTGATGGATAAATTATTCCAAAATTCTTTTCCATTTTTTTTGTAATTAATGGTCGTGATTTCACATGATTCATAATTATCAATTGCCATCTTAATTTTCTGAATTTCAGATTTATCTGATTTTGGTCCTTGAAGCATTGAAGGATTTTTGCCAATTGATTCTTCAGAAGAATATCCAGTCATTTTAGTGAATGCATCATTTACATACACTATTTTATTTTCTTTAGAAGCATCAGTGATAACAACGCTATCATTCAAATGAGTGATAACGGATTCTAATAATTTTAAATGAAGTTCCTCACTTTTTTGCTTCGAAATATCTTTCATTGCGCCCACCATTCTAACTGCTTTGCCGTACTCATTTCTTATAATCAGCGCTCGGTCTATTATTGTGGTATATTCTCCATTCTTTTTAAGAAATCTAAATTCATCAGTCCAATTGTTTTCTTTTCCAATTAAACAATTGTTGATTTTTTGATTTACTCTTTCTATGTCATCTGGATGTACAAAAAATCTCCAATCATATTTAGTCTTATAATCGACTATGCTATCAAATCCAAAAATCTTTTTAAATCCATTACCATGATACATGGTTTTGTTGATTATATCATAATCCCAAATTGCTTCAGTTATCGCTTGGTTTACATATTCATACCTTCTGTTACTTTCTTCTAGAAAATACTTAATTTTTTCATTTTCTTTATTGACAATTGACAAGTCATTTTTTTGTTTATTGACTTTTACGAGTAATTCTTTAAGTTCAGTATTTACGATTTCTTGGTTTTTCATAATATGAACCAAGTCAATCATTGGATTGTGAGCGGCAAAGTCCTTTATTAAAAGTCCAGATGAAATAAAAGTATCTGTATTGTCAAACCAGGGAGAAATCAGAAG
>CANGGD010000008.1 GCA_947453295.1 Chitinophagaceae bacterium
ATAACCTTCTTTGAAGTCCTCATTTCTTAAAATTACTTCAGGAGCAACTTTAAATTCGTATTGTAGTCCTCTGCTTTGTAAATGTTTTCGGATATGAAAAATAAAATCTGAAATTACTTCCTGATGAAGAGGGATGTTGTATCCAGATATCTGGCTCATATATTTAATTATTAATTTGCTAGAGAATTAAAATTGGATTAAACTGATTTATTAAATTTAATACAAATTTATATGACAATTAATTTTGCTTTTTCAAATATGTAAAATTGTCACAATGCCCTAAAAAATTCAGCACTGCAGGAAATCATCCCAACAAGAAAATTATTTTTTAGAAATCAAACAGATTTGATTTTTTGTAGACAAATTACTTACGCTCTAATTATCAGCGGTCGCAGAACGATGCTAGAAAAATACTATTAAACCATTATCATAATTTCCTAAATGTTAGATTAATCCTTAGATTTAAAATTTTAGATGTTTTAGGTATTTGATGTTGCCAAAAATGCTGAGTTGTTCCCTTCATTAATAAAAAAGATCCATTAGTTAGATTGATATCAATTTTTTTTAAGTCTTTATTTTTTATATGCTTTAGTTGAAAAGTTCTTGTTGCTCCAAAACTCACCGAGCCAATAACTGGGTTTTCTCCTAACTCTTTTTCATCATCTGCATGCCAACCCATACTATCATTTCCATTTCTATAATAATTCAACAGAACACTTGTGAAATTTACATTGCTAAGTGCCTCAATTCGTGATTTTATGAAAAGCAATTCTTCATTCCATGGGATTGGATTTAATACAATGCGAGAATAAGAATATTTTTTTTGTTCATCTCCATAAAAAGCTGTTAGTCTAGGTTGATTTATCTTTTTACCGAAGATCGATATTGCATATTGCTGCCAATTAATTTTTTCTATTAATTTTTGTAATAAATTCTCACTCTCCAGAGCAGTAAAGAAGTTTTCACATAAAGTTATATCTGCATCAGGTAAATCATATTTGGTTATGTTTGGAGAAATTGAAGTGTCTTTCTGTTTTGTTGTTTCAAACAAATTCTTCATGATAGTTTTAATTGGGTTATACAATCTATCTCTTTGCAATTTTATTTCCTGTATTTCGTTGTCGGCTACATTTAAAACGAAGGATTGTTTTACTCCTCAGTGCGCTGTGTTTTGTTGTACGCGAATTCATTCTTTTTCTCCACATTCTAAAACTCGATGGTAAGGAATGATTTCTCATGAAATCAATAACATCTTTTTCTTTCAATCCAAACTGAAATTCTATAGCTTCAAATGGTGTACGATCTTCCCAAGCCATCTGAATAATTCGGTCTTTATCTTGTTCATTAAAAAATGAAGAGGCAGTAATTTTTTTTTCTACTTCTTGTTTTGAATTTTTAAATTGATCAATTTTATTTTCTAACATTAATTTGATTTTATTTTTTTTATAGCTTAACCATAATTTTCTATATAATCCATTTTTATCGTATTCGTTGGTTTGTTTTTCAATATTAAATACACTTGCGCCTCTGGGATTATTACCCACTCCAGCTATATAAGCCCAGTTGCACCAATTACTACTTACATCATAATCTATTAACTGTTTTTCAAAATAGGCAGCTCCATAACGCCAATCTAATTTTAAATCGTGACATAAATAACTCGCAACATTTTGTCTGCCTCTGTTGCTCATAAATCCGGTCTGATTCAATTCATTCATATTAGCATTGATAAAATCATTAGTTGTTTGACTATTACACCAACTTTGAAATACTTTTACTTCGTGTTGGTTGACAATTATCTGACTTTTTTTTATTCCATTTATAATAAAATACTGATAGGGATATTTTTGCATCATAAATACAAAATAATCTCTCCATAATAATTCAAATACTAACCAATATGTAGATTCGTTTGCACAATTTGTTTTTTCATATTTTTTTATTTCATGATAAATGACCACAGGCGATAAACAACCCATTGCCAACCACGCTGAAAATTTGGATGAATAATTTTCTCCAATCAAGCCATTTCTTGTATTCTTGTATGATGCTATAGAATGAGTCTCATTTAAATACACATTTAGTCTTTTTTTTCCTGTTGTCTCTCCCCCATTATATTTTATGGCAGCACGAGAATCAAATAAAAAGTTTGAATCTTCTAAATCAAAAAGAAATGATAAATTAATTTTTTCGATTGGTGGAGATGAGATATTTATTGGCTCTGGATAAACCGCTCTTATTTTTGCTTTTCTTTCAACCTGAATTTTAAAATCAGTAAAAACATCTGGTATTTGTTTTATTTCAAACGGCAAATCTTGTGTTTTATACAAATTGGCTGTTTCATAAACTTCTAAAACACAACTCAATTTTTCTACTGCTTTTGCAACTTTTTTTTGAGTTGCAATTTCTTCATATCCAACTTGTTTCTTTGTGTATATTTTTTGAGCCTTATACTTTTCTGCAATTTTTAATAGCTCCTCTTCAGGATTACCATACACAACTAATAGTCCTGATCCTTTTGTACGTAAATTATGATCTAAGTCGATTATAGATTCTTTCAAAAACTTTTTCCTATGCTTTCCAATTTTTTTGAAACCAAATTGGGTTGTTGTAAAATGTGACTCATCTATACAATATATGGGTATAACCTCATCACTTTCAGAAATTGCCTGATACAATGTTTCATTATCAAGCAATCTTAAATCTGTTGTAAACCATACAATAGTTCGTTTCATTTATAAATCATTAATATGCTCTAAATAATAATCAGCCTGCTTTATAATTTCGGACCTTGCATCATCAGACATTTTTCTCCATACGTTGTACATCATACTTACTCTTGGATTATTATACAATTTATCTTCGTGACTCTCATAAAATTTCCAATATAAGCTGTTAAAGGGGCAAGCTTTTTGACCTGTTTTTTTAGTATGATCGTAATGGCAGTCATTACAATAACTACTCATTTTATTTATGTAACTGGCAGAACTTATGTAAGGCTTTGTACCAACGATGCCCCCATCTGCAAACTGACTCATGCCTCTTGTATTTGTGATTTCAACCCACTCAATTGCATCAATATAAATACCCAAATACCATTCATCTACTTTTACAGGATTTATACCTGCAAGCAAGGCAAAGTTTCCTGTAATCATTAATCGTTGTATATGATGCGCATATGCGAATTCGATAGACTGTACAATAGAATTTTTCAAACAATTCATCTTCGTTTTTCCAGTCCAATACCAATCTGGTAAATCATTTTTATGCTCAAAGAAATTAAGTGTAGCATATTCTGGCATTTTTAACCAATAAACACCGCGCATATATTCGCGCCATCCAATAATTTGTCTCACAAATCCTTCTAACTGATGATATTCTATTTTTTGTGGATTTTTAAAATACGATTCTATGGCACTTTCTACCACTTCCCTTGGTGTGATTAATTTTGTGTTCAGAGAAAAAGATAATCTTGAGTGATATATTGACCATTCATTTGGTGCCATTGCATCTTGAAAGGTTCCAAAAAATGGCAAACAATGTTCAACAAAAAAATCAAGTAAGGTTAATGATTGTAATCTGTTAACAGGCCAGATAAAGTTTTTACTATTTACTACACCAATAGTGTGTATGTTCGACTTTATGATTTCATTTTCTATTTGAGAAAGATCGTTAGAAAATAAACATGGACTTATGGGTTTATGTGACTTTGGTAATTTTTTTCGATTGTCTTGGTCAAAATTCCATTTTCCAAATAGAGGCTTATTATCAGCATCAATTAAAATTTGATGCTTTTTACGCATGTATCTATAGAAAGTTTCCATTAATAATTTTTTGTTATTAGGAAACAATTCTCTGAGTTCATGTCTTGAAGTTAAAAAATGTTCAGAATCAAATACTTTTACTGATACTTTTAATTTACTGCAAAGCGTTTTCAAATGTATGTCTACACGATATTCATCCGGTTCTTGGTATTCAAATTTTGTGAACTTGTGTTTATTGATTAGCTCGATACAATTTTCATCAAATCGATGAAAATTATTTTCGTCATTTAGTTTTAAATATATTAATTGATGATTTTTATTTTGTATCTCCTGAGCGAAATTTCTCATGGCTGCAAAAAATCCGATTACTTTTTGAATGTGATGTTTTACGTAATCAGTCTCACTTTTCACTTCCATCATGACATAAGTAACATCATCATCAACTGTATTGAACCAACTATGTTGAATATTAAGCTGGTCGCCCAAAATCAAGCGTAAGGTTTTTTGCTTTTGTGTACTCATTATTATCTTTTATTTCTGCATGCATCACTACAATACTTTACCATGTCCCAATTTTTCTCCCATTTTTTTCGCCATGAAAATGGTCGGTTGCACACAATACAAATTTTAGTGGGGAGGTTTTCTTTTTTAACTGCTTTCATCAAATGGTATACATATTTTTTAATTTATTTCAACAGGCATCTTATCAGTTTTAGCATATGACAACTTTGCTATTTTGTTGGAAGTGTGATAACTGTCTAAGCCTGATATTGTTATTGTTTCTGCTTTCTCTATGTCTATTGCACCATCTTGCAACAAACAATATTCAGGAACTATGGCTTGAATTACCTTTCCGATAATCAAAATCGTATTATTTATTTTCAATTCGTGTTTTTCAACATATTCTACACCATATTTGATGAAACTTTCCTTTACGTAAGGAGCTGAAATACCAGTGATAAACTCAGGAGTTAAACCAGTTGCATCAAATTCTGAAATATTTTTAGGATAGCGAGCAGATGTTTGATGTGCTTGTTTAAAAATATTTTTATTAATGTGATTGATCGTATAATACTTTGTCTCTAAGATATTTTCCAATGTATGACGCTCTGTTATATTTGGTCTGCTGATAAATCCAATCAAAGCCGGATTTGATCCAAGATGAGTTACAGAGCTAAAAATAGATAGGTTGATATTTTTATTTTTATCAATGGTTCCTATTAAAGATGCGCTTTTAAATCCTGTCAGCGAATTCATAAAAGCTGCTCTATATTGAGCTTCCATGTTTAAGATATCGCCATCCGATAAGTATTTAGAATGCATACGATTGAAGTTTTTTAGTAATTGTCAAACAAATTTGAAATCAATTTGTTCTGTAATTTAATAGCAATTAGAAAGGCCATATGAAACAGGCATTGTTGTAAGACAGAATGTTTTATTATTTTTTTATTTGATTTTACATCCAAAATCAAACTTTTCATCTTCAATGTTGTTATAAATTGTCAATGAAACCGATAATTGAAGTAAGTCAACTTTGTAAAAATTTCAAGCATTTTACTGCTGTAAATAATCTAAATTTCACCGTTTATAAAGGGGATGTATTTGGTTTTCTAGGAGAAAATGGAGCAGGAAAATCTACAACAATTAGAATGTTGCTTACTTTAATTGAGCCAACCTCTGGGAATATTAATTTATTTGGAGAAAACCTCCAAAAAAACAGAAAAGAGATATTAAATAAAGTAGGTGCTGTAATTGAAAAACCTGACTTGTATAAATATTTGTCTGCTTTTGATAATTTGAACCTATTTGCAAAAATGAGCAGACTTAAATTATCTAAAAATGTTTTATTGGAGCAACTCGATCTAGTTGGATTAGCAGACAGATGGGACAGCAAAGTAAAAACGTTCAGTCAGGGTATGAAGCAACGTTTAGGTATTGCAGTTGCATTGGTTCATAATCCAGAGTTGATTGTTTTAGACGAACCTACAAATGGACTAGATCCTCAAGGCATAGCCGATATTAGAAACCTCATTCTAAAACTCAGTCATGAGCGAGGTAAGACAATTCTAGTTTCATCTCATCTTTTGAGTGAAATAGAAATCATTGCGAATAGAATGCTTATTATGCATAAAGGGAAAAAAATAGTTGAAGGGGATGTCAACAGCCTACTCGACCCATCTAAAACAATCGTAAAAATTGAAACAGCAAACAATCAGAATGCATTTGAGCTTCTTTCCAATTCAATTTGGTCGGAAGATTTAAAAATTATCGATGAGCAAATTCTTTTGAAAATTGCAAAAAAGGATGTTCCTAATTTAAATAAATTTTTAATTCAACATAGCGTTGATGTTTACTTGATTCAGCCACTCCATTCGCTTGAAAATTATTTTTTGAACCTTACTAAATCTACAGCGCATGTTGAGTCTTTTACAAATTGAGTTATATAAAATATACAGAAGACCCAGAACGTATATTGCTTTTGCTGCAATTACTGCAATTGTTTTGATATTTCAGTTTGCCTTCAAATCCGATGGACAAAGCTATATGAATTTGATGCTGCAAAATGTTCAGGATAATTTTGAATTGGACAAATCGAAAGCTATCAATGGTTATTTCATGTGTTATATCATATTAAACACCTTGTTGGTTCAAGTTCCAATATTAGTGGCATTAATAGCAGGAGATGCAATTTCCGGAGAAGCAAATATGGGAACACTTAGATTAATTGTGACGAAACCTTTTAGTCGCACTCAACTAATTATTGTGAAGTTTTTAGCTTCATTTATTTTTACAATTATTTTATTGGTGTGGATGGCAATTTTAGCATTGTTTGTGAGTTTATTGATTTTTGGATCAGACGATTTGTTGATTTTTAGAGTAAAGGGTGAAGAATCGCAGATTTTACAAATTACCCAAGATGATATATTGTGGAGATACTTTGCTGCATTTGGCTATGCCACAATTGCATTAACTGTAATTGCATCGCTAGGTATCTTACTTTCTGTATTTGCCGAAAATTCAATTGGTCCAATTGTTGCAACTGTATGTATTGTGTTGTTTTTTACAATTGTATCCAACATTAATGTTCCTATTATTGATAAAAATATAAAGCCCTGGTTATTTACTTCTTATTTGGTTGGATGGAAAGGATTTTTTTACATTGGAATTGATGCTGAAGGTCAACCCATAAAAGGCTCTGTTGAAAATTGGATGGCAATCAGAAACAGTTTGTATATTTTAATTGCCCACATAGGTTTTTTTCTTGGAGCAGCTATTTACTCATTTCGAAACAAGGACATACTTTCCTAAATAAAATCATGAAAAATAAAACAATTTATATTCTATTCTTTTTTATTCTTGTTCAGCAAATTACTGCTGGTCAAAATATTAATGTATTAGTAGCCAACGCAAAATCAAAAATCGATCAGGTAAAAGATTATAAAGCTTCAGGAAAGATGAAAACTAATGTTAGCTTTTTAAAACTACCAATAGCAAACGTAATGTTGTATTTTAAAAACCCCAATAAGTTTAAATTAAAAAGCGAGAAAGGTGTTTCATTTGTTCCCAAAGGATCATTGAATATTAATCTTAATAGCATATTTACCGAAACGGATTATACAATTATCGATGCTGGTACTGAAAAAGTAGATAATATTCCTGTAAGAGTGGCAAAACTTTTGCCAAATGATGATAATAACGATTTAGTGTTAACTACTCTTTATATTGATCCTATTCAACTTTTAATTTTAAAAAGTAAAACAACGACAAAAGAAAATGGTACATATGAATTGAAGATGAATTACCACAAATATTCAAAATATGGTTTACCAGATAAAATATTATTTTCATTCAATACTAAAGATTATAAATTACCAAAAGGAATAACTTTTGATTTTGATGATAGAACAAGTAAATCTTCGATCCCAAAAACTGAAAAAAACAAAAAAGGTGAATTAGAAATTTTGTTCTCAAATTATGAAATTAATAAGGGAATATCAGACGACATGTTTAAATAATTAATGTTTAACTGTATCGTTGTGTTTGATTTTTTAATTTAAATAAAAAACTAAATATGCTAAACTATCTTGTAATTGGAGCTTCTAGTGGAATTGGTGAAGAAATTGCAAAGCAACTAGCTGAAACTGGTAATTATGTAACTGCTACCTATAACAGTAAAATTCCTGTATATACAAATTCTAATATTCAATACCATCAATTGAATGTATTAGATGAAATCATTTCTTTGGATTTTTTACCTGAGAATCTAGATGGTGTTGTATATTGTCCGGGTAGTATTAACCTAAAACCATTTGAAAGAATTAAACCCGAAGATTTTGAATTAGATTTTAAACTTCAGGTGACAGGTGCTATAAAAATTTTGCAACTTGTTTTACCAAGATTAAAAAAATCTGCAAATGCTTCTGTCGTTTTATTTTCTTCGGTTGCAGCCCAAACAGGATTTAGCTTTCATACACAAGTAGCTGCATCGAAGGGTGCAATTGAAGGATTAACAAAAGCACTTGCAGCTGAGTATGCTCCAAAAATAAGAGTGAATTGTATAGCGCCATCTTTAACCGATACACCTTTGGCCGCATCACTTATCAACAATGAACAAAAATTGGAAGCCAATTCATTACGACATCCACTAAAAAGAATTGGACACACCAAAGACATTGCTAATATGGCAATATTTTTATTGTCTGATAAATCAAGTTGGATAAGTGCACAGATTATGCATGTAGATGGAGGCATATCTTCTTTAAAAAGCTGATGGTTAACACTTTAGTTTTGATTCTACTTTTTCTTATTCCTGCATGCAATTGAATTTCCTAAAACTGCACCTATTAAGGCTGATGGCAAGGTTAATACTGTATAAATTATAATCTCTATTCCAAGTAAATTATGTGTTATTGTAGAAAAATTAATGTCATATATTATTCTTATAAAAACAGAAAGTATTATTCCGGCATAAACAAGTAATCCAACTTTTGAAGCCTTTCCTTTTGAAAAAACACAAATTAAAAACGCAATGATAAATGCGCCAACAGTCATTGATAATGCACACGCCTCAAAAGAAGACAAGTTCAATATTTTTATTTTTTCATACTCTAGATTAAAATTATAGGAAAAGCTACCCAGAATGAAACCTGCAAAAAGGCCTGTGATTTTTGTTTACATTTTAAATTGATTTCAAAATCAATAAAAATATTATTGCTCTAATTAAAGTTTAGAAATAATGTTAATTTTTATTTATAGATCTAGACTGAAGTATGATGAATTGTCTTGGACACAAATATCATCTACATCCATTGGATGAATTCAAATTAATTTCTTCAAATTGAAATAATACTGGTGTACATGTTCCTTGAAAAATCTCTTGTCTATTACACTTAAATTCCTTTCCAATAGAAATTTGAAGAGAATCTATAAAATGTTGGGATGGATTTATACTACCATTAATTGTGAGTGCTGATGTATCTGACCAATTTTTGAAAATATAATTACTCTTTATATTGCTGTCATTAGGTTCAAATACAAACATTATTTTTTTAGGATCAATAGGGCAATTGTTTTCATTGATGGGTGCATTGTTTATTGAAATAATAATTGCTTTTCCTTCATATTTTTTATAGCTGCAATCACTTCCAATGTGAATGTTTTTGTTACATTAAGTAATGACGAAGATCAATAGGAATATAATTTTATTGAACTGTTTCATCTTTCTAAAAAATAATTATTAATAATAAAATTAAACTGATTCTTTTAATGAAATAAAAAATTCGTCAAACAATCTTATTGTCTTATCTAAATCTGAATACGTTAAGGCATTATTTAAGAACCAGCTTTCATAAGCAGAAGGTGGCAAGTAAACCCCATTCTTTAACATGAAGTGAAATAATTTGTTGAATAATGGTATATCTGCTTTTGCAGCAGTTGAAAAATCAACAACATCATGATTGCAAAAATGTACACTTATCATACTGCTGAATAAATTGATGCGAAAATCTATTTCATGATTTTGTAATACAGCTTCAATGCCCTTTGCTAAATAATTAGTTTTCTCATTTAATTCATCATAAATATTGGGATGCTGATTTAATTCATTTAATAAAGTAAATCCTGCAATCATTGCAATGGGATTGCCACTTAATGTTCCAGCTTGATAAACATTTCCAAGTGGTGCAATATGTTGCATTATTTCTTTCTTTCCACCAAATGCACCTACTGGCATTCCGCCCCCAATTACTTTTCCGTAGGTTACTAAATCTGCCGATATATTTAAAGCTTCCTGAGCCCCACCCCTTCCTAATCTAAATCCAGTCATTACCTCATCAAAAATAAAAACAATTCCTTCCCTATTACAAATCTCTCTCAGGCCTTGCATAAAACCATTTTTAGGCAGTATACATCCCATGTTGCCAGCTACAGGTTCAATTATGATCGCTGCTATTTCATTTTTATTTTCACTCACTAATTTTTCAACAGCATCTAAATCATTATACGCACAAGTTAAAGTGTCATTACTTACACCACCTGTAATACCAGGAACAGTTTGAATATTAAAAGTTGCCATACCACTTCCTGCTTTTACCAAAAAAGAATCAGCATGTCCATGATAGCACCCTTCAAATTTTATAAATTTATTTCTTCCAGTGTATCCTCTTGCTAAACGTAATGCACTCATACAAGCTTCTGTGCCACTGCTTACCATTCTGATTAAATCAACATTTGGCACCATGCTTTTTATAAGTTCTGCCATTTCAATTTCTAATTCAGTTGGTGCGCCAAATGAAGTTGAATAAATTGCCTTTTCTTGAATAGCATTTACGATGGGTTCATGGGCATGTCCTAAAATCATTGGCCCCCATGATGCGATGTAATCAATATATTCATTTCCATCTGCATCATATAAATAAGCGCCTTTTGCTTTTTGAATAAATAACGGTGTGCCGCCAACGCTTTTAAAAGCTCTAACAGGTGAATTCACTCCACCAGGAATTGATTCTTGAGCTCTATCAAATAGCTCTTTACTTTTTTGAGTATTATACATTTTCAAATATATTTTAGTGTAATAAATTCACGGCATCTTTTGCAAAATAAGTAGCAATAAGATCTGCGCCGGCTCTTTTAATAGATGTTAGGGATTCGATGATTGCCTGTTCTTCATTAATCCATCCTCTTGCTGCGGCAGCTTTTATCATTGAATATTCACCGCTGATATTATAAGCACTTACCGGAACATCTACCGCATTTTTTACTTCTCTGATAATATCCAAATAAGCTAAAGCGGGCTTCACCATTACAATGTCGGCACCTTCTTCCACATCCATAATTGTTTCTTTAATTGCTTCAATCCTATTAGCATAGTTCATTTGATATGTTTTTTTATCGCCAAAACCAGGAGCTGAATCTAATGCATCTCTAAATGGACCATAAAAGCAAGATGCATATTTTGCACTGTAACTCATAATGCCCGTATTGATGAAATTATTTTCTTCCAATGCTTGTCTGATTGCTCCTATTCGTCCATCCATCATATCGCTTGGTGCTACAAAATCGGCGCCTGCTTCTGCATGACTCAAACTCATTTTTACCAATGCTTCTACTGTTTGATCATTAACAATCTGGCCATTTAATACAATACCATCATGGCCATACGAAGAATAAGGATCTAATGCTACATCGGTCATCACAACCATTTCTGGCACTGCCTCTTTTATCTCTTTTATGCTTCTCTGCATTAATCCACTTTTATTCCAAGACTCTTTACCAGTATTATCTTTAACCTCATCTTTTGCCTTTACAAAAAGCAACACAGATTTAATTCCCATTGCCCAAAGTTCCTTCACTTCTTTAACAGTTAAATCTAAAGATCGGCGGTAATAATTAGGCATTGATGCAATTTCAGTTGAATTGTTTTTTCCTTCATCTATAAAAAGCGGTGCAATAAAATCATTAGGCGTTAAAATTGTTTCTGCAACTAGTGATCTTATAGAGGCCGATTGTCTTATAATTCTGTTTCTTCTTTGTAAATACATTGTTATATTTTTTAAATATTTAAATACACCATTCTTTGGGTTGTGATAATATTTTGATTAATTTTTCTTCTTCTGAATTAGGTGAATGAATATGATTATAATCAAACCTAACGGTTGGGGGCAAACTCATTAATATGCTTTCTGTTCTACCGTTTGTTTTTAATCCGAAAATAGTTCCTCTGTCGTGAACTAAATTAAACTCAACATAACGACCTCTTCTTATTTCTTGCCAATATTTTTGAGAAGGTGTGTATGGTAATGATTTGTTTTTATTTACAATGGGTATATAAGATTCGATAAACCCATATCCGCAAGATTTGGCAAAATCAATCCAGAATTCGATTGACTTATTTTCATTTGGTCTTTGATGATCATAAAATATACCACCTATCCCTCTTCTTTCATTATTTCTGTGTGTATTCACAAAATAATCATCGCATTCTTTTTTAAATCGAGGATAAAATGAATCATCATATTGATCACATATATTTTTATACGTCTTGTGAAAATGAACTGCATCCTCATCAAATAAATAATAGGGCGTTAAATCTGTACCTCCACCAAACCAGCGATCTATTACTTCCTCTTTTTCATTATACAATTCAAACATTCTATAATTACAATGAACAGTTGGCACCATTGGATTAGTTGGATGAATAACTAAACTTAAACCACATGCAAACCATTTTTCACCATTAATATTCAATTGCGTTTGCATTGTTTTTGTAACATCACCATAAACTATTGAAGTATTTACTCCGCCTTTTTCAAAAACATTTCCATTAGCTATTACTCTTGTTTTACCTCCCCCACCTTCTGGTCGTTGCCATACATCTTCAATGAATTTGGATTTTCCATCAGCAATTTCCAATGCATTACAAATATCATCTTGCAGTTGATGAATAAAAACAATCCATTGTTCTTTAACTGAATTAGTTGGCATGTTCATTAATTTTCGAATTGATGATTCTTTACTGCATCTACAAATGCTTTGGCGTGGCTAACTAGAACGTTAGGTAAAATGCCATGTCCTAAATTTGCGATGTGATTTCCTGGACCAAAAGCATTCATCATTTTTTTTACTTCCTTCTGTATTTCAGAAATTGGACCTAGTAATCTTGCAGGATCAAAATTTCCTTGCAGCGTAATATTTTTGCCAGCAAATTGTCTGGCTAATTGCGGCTTGATGCACCAATCAATTCCTAGTCCTGCAGCTCCGGTTGCAGCCATAGAATCTAAACTATGCCAAGCGCCTTTTGCGAATACAATAACCGGTGCTTCATCTTTTAATGCCGCAACAATTTGTCTGATATATTTTAATGAAATGTTTTCAAAATCATCAGGGCTTAATAAACCACCCCAGCTATCAAAAATCTGAACCGTGTCTGCTCCGGCAGCAATCTGTCCTTTTAAATAGGCAATAGTTGTATCTGTAATCATTTGCAATAGTTGATGCGCTAATGCAGGTTGCGTATAACAAAACTCTTTTGCCTCATCAAAAGTTTTAGATCCTTTACCCTGCACCATATAACATAATAAAGTCCAAGGTGCGCCGGCAAAACCAATTAATGGAACCCGATTATTTAATTCTTGTTTAATTAATTTAATTGCATCAAAAACATAGCCTAGAGTTTCATTCACATCAGGCACAATAATTCTATTTAAATCATTTGTTGTTTTAATTGGATCTGGCAGAATTGGTCCTTTTGATTCAACCATTTGCACTTCTAAACCCATTGCTTGTGGAACTACTAAAATATCTGAGAAAAGAATTGCAGCATCAACGCCAACAATATCTACAGGTTGTAAAGTGATTTCACAAGCTAGTTCTGGAGTTTGGCATCTTTCAAAAAATGAATATTTTTTTCTCAACACCATATATTCTGGAAGATACCTTCCGGCTTGACGCATCATCCAAACAGGAGTTCTTTCGGTTTGTTCGCCCCTTAATGTTTTTAAAATCAAATCGTTTTTTAAACTGCTCATTATCGCTTTTTAATTGTTGTTAAAATATGCTGTTGCTTTTTCTATGATCATCTCTTTAGATGGAAAATCACTCATAATTATTTTGTTTGTTACATAGCTTTCTATTGTTGCCTTGGTAGTATCTCCAATAGAAAACAAAACCACTTCAGCATCAATAACATTATTTGAAAAAAAACTATGCACTGCACTTGGGCTAAAAAAAACAATGCCATCAAAATTGGAATCTATTTTTTTTGGGGTGTGAACTGTTGAATATACAAGTAGTTCAGTAAAATGAACCGAATGCTTATTTAGCATTGCTGGTAGTGAGTCTAGTCTTTGGTCTCCTGCAAAAAAATAAATAGGATACTCATTTCTGTTTTGAATTATTTTTTCACAAAGCTCTGATGAGTTTTTTGCAGTTGCAATAATTGATTCATTGCCCCAAAAATCAATTATCAAATCTTTTGTAGTACCTGAAAGACAATAAAAGCGCCAATCTGTTGCAAGATTAATTTGATTGGTAACGGCTTCAACAGCATTCATGCTTGTAAAAATGGCGATGATTTTTTGAGTTGAAAGTGTTTTTATTTCATTAATAATATTGGGGCTTAGGATAGGTGTAGTTTCAATAAAAGATGCGATTTCTATATTAATATTTGACACAGCAGCTTTCTGAATAATGGCATCATTCAATGGGCGGGTACATAAAATATTAATATTATTTTTTTGCATCTCTAATGGTTTCAATTATTTCAGCACCTCCCATTTTTAGTATCTCATTAGCTGCATCAATGCCAATTGTTTCGGAGGCTGATATATTTTTTTTCAATTCTATTTCAAATTTATTTTTTCCATCTACAGAAAAAACAGTGCCTTTCAAAATGAGTTGATCGTTATAAATTAAAGCTAAAGCGCTGATTGGGGTTGTGCAACCGCCTTGTAAAGTTTTCAAAAAATCTCGTTCTGCTTTTGTACAGATGGCTGTAGGTAAATGATTTAATGGTAATAAAGCGGATTGGAGATGATGATCACTTTCTCTACAAACAACTACCACTGCACCTTGCGCCGGAGCAGGAAGCATCCAATCTAAATCAACATGATTGGGTGGCAACAATTCAATTCTTTCCAAACCTGCTTTTGCAAAAATGGCACCATTCCAATTGCTATCTTCTAATTTTTTTAATCGAGTATTTACATTACCTCTTAAATTCTCTATTTTATGATTCGCATAATGATACAACCACTGCGCTTTTCTGCGGATGCTACTTGTTGCAATGATAGCATCTACATTTTTATCAAATAAAAAATCTGTACTGTTTTTAAAAACCAACACATCCTTATAAGAAGCTCTTTCTAAAACAGCCGCCTGAACAATTCCAGAAGCCAATTGAGTTGGGACATCTTTCATAGAATGAACTGCAATATCAATTCTATTATTTAATAAGGCTACATCTAACGATTTGGTAAAAATTCCTTGAACACCCATTTGATAAAGTGGTGTAATTAAATCTTCATCGCCTTCGCTTTTGATAAATACCAATTCACTTTCAACACCCTTGCTCTGCAAAAGATTTTTTACAGTATTAGCTTGCCATACCGCTAATTGACTATCTCTTGTTCCAATACGTATCACTTGATTGGCCATTATTAATTTTTTGAGTTTTCAATTATATATTCATTAATTGCCTCAATGTAATTACATCCAACTTGTTGACCATTGCGCATTTTTACTGCTGTATTCTTAACTATTTTTTCAATTTTTTGATTATCATCTTTTTCTGAGTAGTTAAATTCAATAGTAAACAATTTATTAGCGCTCATTTCATTTAATTTCTCTTTAACTGCTTTAATAGCAGGAGCAAATCTTCTGGCTTGAAGCCAATCTAGAAATTCAGAAGTATATGAATCTATTATTGATAAAGCTTTAGGTATTTCGTTTTGTCTTTTTAATAAAGTATCATCATTTATTTTAGATAAGTCATCGACATTAGCAAGCATAACATTAGCTAAAGTGGAAGTATCTGGATTAATGTTATTGGGAATAGACAAGTCTATCATTATTTTTTTTGAATCAGAAAAAATATCTGATTTTGAAATGATGGGTTCAGAAGCATTTGTTGAAACGATGATAATATCAGCATCATTGACCACATTTTTTAGTTCTGAATATGGAGCATGAAAAACATTCATTGTTGCCGCTAATGCTGCAGCCGTTTCATCTGTTCTATTTAATAATGTAATGTGATTAGTTCCTAAATAGTCAATCAAATTCTTACAGGTATTCGTTCCAATTTTTCCTGTTCCTATTAAAGCGATTTTTTTAGTATGAATATCTGTAACATTATTTTTTATAAACTGAATGGCAGCAAATGAAACAGAAACAGTGCCGCTACTAAGTTCGGTTTGGTTCTTTATAGATTTTGAAGATTGTAAAACTGTATTTATTAATCTTTCTATGAAAGGGCCAATATGATTTCTATCTTTTGAAAATTTAATGGCAGTTTTTAATTGACCAACAATTTCATAATCACCTAATATTTGAGAATCTAACCCTGCTGCTACAGAAAATACATGCTTAATGGCTTCGATATCTTTTTTGATATAAGCATATTCTATAAAAGTTTCTTTTTGACCAGTTGTTTGACTGCATAACAAATCAATTAGCGTATTTGCATTATTTGCCAAACCATAAATCTCGGTTCTGTTACAGGTACTTAAAACGAAAAATTCGTCGATTCCAAATTGATGTGCTGATTGTATCAATAAATCATATTGTTCTTGATTTATTGAGAATATGCCTCTTTTGGAAGCATCTGTTTTTTTATAGTTAATTCCTATTGCGAAAAAATATCTTGAGTGTATAGAATACAATTGAATTTATTTAGGATTTCAAAGGTAATCTGCTCACAAAAAATTACCTTATAATAGTACTTTAAAATTGTCACAACACTGTCATATTTATTTTATTAAAAATGACAATTCTATGACACATAAAGCATATTAGAATTGAGTATAGTTTATCTTTGCTAACTGAATCATAAAATCACATGAACAATAATAAAAAAAGAGCAATAATCTTAATGAATTTGGGATCTCCAGATTCTACTTCGGTAAAAGATGTAAGAAAGTACTTGAATGAGTTTTTAATGGATGGGAAAGTTATTGATATTCCTTATGCATTAAGAACAATTTTGGTAAAAGGCATTGTTGTTCCTTTCAGAGCACCAAAATCAGCTGAGGCGTATAGTACCATCTGGACAGATAAAGGTTCTCCACTCATTCAAAACACAAAAGATTTACAACAAGCTGTTCAAGAAAAATTAGAAGATCCAATTTTTATTGCGATGAGATATGGTAACCCTTCTCCTAAATTTGCTTATGATCAAATTATGGAGCATCATCCTGACGTAGAGGAAGTGATTTTGTTTCCATTATATCCTCATTTCGCAATGAGTAGTTATGAAACTGCTGTGGATTACATGAAAGAGATTCATGAAAAATATCAATACAAATTTAGTTTAGCTACCATCAAGCCTTATTTTAATAATCCCAGTTATATATCCGCTTTAGCAGATTCTATGAAACCTCATTTATCTCAAGAGTACGATAAGATTTTATTCAGTTATCATGGTATTCCTGCAAGGCATGTGAGAAAAAGCGATACTACTGGTTGTCATTGTTTGAAAGTGAATGATTGTTGTAATACTCCATCAAAGGCTCACGAAACGTGTTATCGTCACCAGGTTTTTACCACTACAAAGCTGGTTACAGAAAAATTGCAAATCCCAAATAGCAAGTTTGATGTTTCTTTTCAATCAAGATTAGGAAGTGGGTGGCTTCAACCTTTTACAGATATTCGTTTAAATGAATTACCAAAAGAAGGTGTAAAAAAATTATTGATTATTTGTCCAGCTTTTGTGAGTGATTGTTTAGAAACACTTGAAGAAATTGAAGAAAGAGGCAAAGAGATTTTTATAGAAGCCGGCGGAGAATCTTATCACATGATTCCATGTATGAACACAAATCCATCATGGGTAAATACAATTGTAAAATTTATTTCTGAATACACAGATGGCAACAAAGAAATGATTTTAATTTAATTAGTTTCAATGAATTTATATTTAAAAACACTGCATATTATTTTTATTGTAACCTGGTTTGCAGGAATTTTTTATATGCCAAGGTTGTTTATTTATAATACTGAAGCAAATGATCGTCCTGATATAGAAAAAAAAGTTCTCCAAAATCAATTTCAAATAATGATGAAAAGGCTTTGGTATGGAATTACTTGGCCTTCTGCAATAATTACGTTGATTTTAGGTCCGCTTGTGTGGTATGAGTTATACGACTTTTATATGTTTGATTGGCTAATAATCAAATTGTGTTTTGTAGTGGGTTTATATGTTTATCAGTTTTCACTTCATTATATTTTTAAGCAACAATTAAAAGGTGTTTTTAAATATACATCTCAGCAATTAAGAATTTGGAATGAAGTCGCTACTTTGTTTTTAGTGGCTATCGTTGCGCTTGTTGAGATGCAATCAACCCTCAACATGCTATGGTTATTAATAGCGCTGTTGATATTAATGTTTGTACTATTCAGTGCAATAAGAATATATAAATTACTCCGCAAGGATTAGTTTTCGATTTCATTCAACAAAAAAATAGCCTTTTAAATAATAATCTGTTAATATCTTCGTTTTAGAACAGCATTTTAAAAATTTATAAACATTAAATATCCTGTATGAAAAAGTTTTTGAGTTTAAACCTTGTAATGATAATAGTTGTGGCAAGTTGTTCAAAGCAAAATATACAAGATATTGTTGTTGACAATCAAAGCGCTAAAAATACTCCTGATAATATTACAGCAACAACAGTATCAAATATTACGGCTACAACATTTACAACTTATTTGATTAGAAAAGGGAATCATTATTGTGATCAGAGTTCATTAAAATCAGTATCAACTTCAGAAATGAAATTTATTGCCAGGTTTGACACAAGTGCAATTTATACTAGTGTTAATCCGGTAAATCAGTACGACATAAATAAATTGTATGGTTTTTCAGAAGGTTTCGATAATCAATATAATAGTGCGAGAATTGGGTGGCGTTGGAGTGACGGGGCGCTTAGATTGTTTGGATATGTTTATAAAACAGGGGTTCGCTATTCGCAAGAGATAACTTCTATTCCTTTTAATACTGACATTACGTGTTCAATAAAATTAAGCGGCAACACCTATCTTATTGCTGCAAATGGAGTATCTGTTTCACTTCCAAGAGGTTTAAGTTCAACGAAAGCCAGTGGGTTTCAACAATATCCATATTTTGGTGGAGATGAAGTGGCTCCCAAGAACATAACTATCAAAATCAGAAACCTTTAACTTATCAAAGGGTGTTTCATTAACAGAAGAATGATGTCAAAACATTAATTCTTATCTAGAAACATTAAACTGAATGTAATTTTTTTTACCCCTATTGAATATTTTTTAATGAATAACTGATTTTTTTTCACTAATTCAATCTATTAAAATCACAACTCTATCAAATTAGAATGTTTTCTATATAAATAAATTAGGTTAACTATTTTTGAGGATAATAAATTCCACATCTTAAATTTTTAATCTTATTTATGAGAAAATTATTTATTTGTCTTTTAGCTTTTTTCTTGAGCATACAAACTTATGCTACAACATATTATTGGATTGGCGGTACATCCGGCAATTGGAATACATTTTCTAATTGGTCATATTCTAGCGGGGGTTCTGCTGCTAGTTTTTATCCTGCAAGTAATGATGCTGTAATATTTGATAATGGCCAATCAATAACTGTTAGTTATGATTTGGCGGGAAATGATATTGGTTTTTCCTCTTTCTCAGTAAAAAATAATACGCAGTTAACATTAGTGAATACAATTAATCTAGCTGCAGGAAGTGCAAGAAGTTTTACCATAAATAATGGAGCATCCACTTCCTATTATGAAGTTGTAGAAGCCGGTTCTTCACTTTCATTAAAAAGCAATACAAATACAATATTTAGTTTAGGTAGCGATAACCTAAGTAGTGGAAGAATGGTATTCAATGGGAAGATTTATTGTATTATTCAAGATAATCTCAATACAAATTATGGGCCTCGTTTAAATGCTACTTTAGATTCAATGATTATAAACAATCTCTATTACATTGGCCCATCAATAACATCTGTAGGAATCAATCCTGTTGGAAATAAGTTTAGATTTGGTCCTAATAGTGTTTATCAAATAGATAAGGATGGAGGAATTTATTTATTTGGAAAATGGGAAAGTGGTTCACTCATTAAAATAACTGGAACGCGTAGCTCTTTTCCTTTGTACTGGAATGGTTTTTATCCCGCTAATTATCAATTAGGCGGATTTGAAATAGATGCTCCTAATGCGAGCGCCTCTGCAATTACTAACATTAATATCCCATCTAGTAATGGACTAATCTTTCAAAACGATTTTAAGATAACAAATCTTGGAACTAGTGCAGGTATTATACTAACAAGTATTCCAAACATAACTGTAAAAGGCAATATGCTCCTCAATAATGGGAAAGTTAGCTTGGCTAATAGTTCTACTTCTGCAGGAATAATTTCCATAAATGGAAATCTTGTTGTAGGATCTGGAGCAATTGTTGATTTACAGGCACAAAGCGCTGCATTAAATTTAAAAGTTGGAGGAAACATTACCATTGATGGCACTATTACTGAATTGGGTACTTCAACAAACAGTTCATTAGAATGCAATGGGAATAGTTCACAAAGCATAAGTGTTGGAGGTACGATTTCTAATGATGTGTCTTTATCAATAAATAATTCAAGTGGCGTTGTTGCATTAACAGACATAGCATTATCAACAGGCACCAATGCAAAATTGAATCTTGTATCTGGAAATTTGAATGCATTAACCAATAATAAAATAATTTATGTAAGAAATTCTTCAATAGATGCAATAAATGGAGGGGTAGTTAATTCGCATATTATTGGAAAATTAAAAAGAGCATCCAATTCAATTGGGAGTTATGATTTTCCGGTATCAGATAATGAAACGGATATGGCGAAAGCTACAATTAATGTAAATAATACAAATGTTAGTGATTGGACAATCGAGTTCATTAGAAACAATCCTAATAGTACCCTAGGCCTTCCTGCTAATATTATTTCGGTAGTGCCTTACAGATGGGATATTTTAAAATCAGGTAGTGCTGAAGCATCCCAAATAAATTTAAAATATGGATCTATAACAAATAATGGTATTTTAAATCCTTCGTCAACAAAAATTTTAAGATGGAATACTACAGCATGGGAATCACTGGGTGGTACTACTGATAATATAGGAGGAATCAATTCTGCAAATGCAACTATATCTAATTTTGGTTCATTTAGTTTGGGAAATGCAAACAGTGCATCACCAATTCTTTCTGCCAATAGTTTAAGTTCATTTGGCAGCATTTGTTTAAATGCTGAAGCGGGTCCTAATTCTTTTGTTATAAACGGCGACAATTTAACAACAACATCAATTACAATTGGACCATTAACTGGATTTAGTTTTTCATCCACTTCGAATGGCAGTTATACCAATACGTTAGTTATTAATCAGACAGGTGGTAGTTTATCACCTACAACAGTGTACGTAAAATTCACCCCTACAGTAGTTCAATCTTACAATGGAAATATTCCGGTTTCTGGTGGAGGAGCAGCATCTATTAATGTAGTAGTAACAGGTGAAGGAGTAAGTCAGACAACACCGTCCTTTACACCTATTGCAGCTATTTGTGCAGGAAGTCAATTAAATGCCTTGCCAACAATTTCAAATAATAATATAAATGGGACATGGTCGCCAGCCTTGAATAATTTGCAAACAACAACCTACACATTCACACCAGCAGGAAATCAATGTGCTACTACAACAACAATGAGTATTAGTGTAACTCAGCCTACTGTTCCTTCTTTTACACCCATTGCATCTATTTGTGCAGGAAGTCAATTAAGTGCCTTACCTACAATTTCAAATAATAATGTAAATGGTTCTTGGTCACCAGCCTTGAATAATTTGCAAACAACAACCTACACATTCACACCAGCAGGAAATCAATGTGCTACTACAACAACAATGACGATTAGTGTAAGTCAGCCTACTGTTCCTTCTTTTACACCTATTGCATCTATTTGTGCAGGAAGTCAATTAAGTGCCTTGCCTACAATTTCAAATAATAATGTAAATGGAACATGGTCACCAGCCTTGAATAATTTGGAAACAACAACCTACACATTTACACCAGCGGCAAATCAGTGTGCAAGTACAACGACAATGATGATTAGCGTAAGACCTTCTCCATGCAACAATACTTTCTTATTTCCTAATCCTTCAAATGGGAATTTCACCATCAATATTCCATCAGAGTTTGGTACTGAAGAAAAAACTATTTTGATATTCGATGCTAAAGGTGCGTTGGTTTATCAGGAAGATTTTACAAAACCTTCGATAGATATTTTTAACAATAAATTCAACAGTGGAATATATTTTGTAAAGATTTCTAATAAATCAGGTGCGTTAATAAAGACTGGAAAAATTATGATTCATTAAAACTTATTTCGTTTTAAGAATTTTTTATTGAGTACTTGAGAAAGATAAGCTGCGCCAGCACCAACGATTGCACCAGCTAATACATCAGATGGATAATGTACGCCAAGATGCATTCTCGAATAGCCAACTGCACCAGCCCACAAATAAGCAGGAGTTATAACATACCATTTAGGAAATGCTAAACTTAATGAAGTTGCGGTTGCAAATGCATCAGATGTGTGACCAGATGGGAAAGATGGACTTCCTGCATTGGATAGTTTTTCTATGAAAGGATATTTTGTAAAAGGCCTTGGTCTGTTTACAATATACTTTAAGCTTGAGGAAACAATGGCTGAGATCAAAATTGATTCACCAATAATAATTGCCTTTGATTGAAGGGTGCTATCTTTTTTATATCTGCTACATGCAAATAATGCTAATGGAGTAGCGACGCTAATTGGTGTAACTGAAGATGAAATCAATTTAAAACTATTATCCAACAATTTATTTCTCTGTTGATTAATAGATTTGAGGAGATTGATATCCAGATTTTGAGCAACAGAAAAACTTACACTGGATGCACAAAATAAAAAAAGAAAAAAGGTTTTCATTTTATGAGCAAGCATTAATAACAAGATTTTTTACATCTGCGAAGTTTATTCTTTCTTGTAACATAGTATCTCTGTAACGAATAGTAACGGTATTGTCTTCTTTAGTTTGATGATCTATTGTTACACAAAAAGGCGTTCCAATGGCATCCATTCTTCTATATCTTTTACCAATGGCATCTTTTTCTTCATAGAAACAATGAAATTGTTGCTTACAATCATGCATTAATTGAGAAGCGATTTCGGGCAATCCATCTTTTTTCAAGAGTGGTAAGATAGCTAATTTAATAGGTGCAATTTTTGCAGGAATTTTCATGACTACTCTACTATCTTCTGTTCCGTCTTCTTTATTCCATTTTTCTTCTGTATAGGCAAGAGATATAACGGTTAAAAACAAACGATCTAAACCTACTGAAGTTTCTACAACGAATGGAGTGTAATTCCCGTATGGTTTTCCTTCGGCATTGAGGTCATTATCAAAGTATTGGATTTTCTTTTTACTATAAGTAGCATGTTGAGTTAAATCAAAATCTGTGCGACTATGTATGCCTTCTAATTCTTTCCAACCGAAAGGGAATTCAAATTCTATATCTAAAGCTGCATCTGCATAATGAGCCAATTTCACATGATCATGATAGCGTAATTTTTCTGCAGGAATACCAATACTTTCGTGCCATTTTTTTCTGGTTTCTTTCCAAAAATTGTACCACTCCATTTGTGTGCCTGGTCTTACAAAAAATTGCATTTCCATTTGCTCAAATTCGCGCATACGAAAAATAAATTGACGGGCAACGATTTCATTTCTAAATGCTTTTCCTGTTTGAGCAATACCAAAAGGGATTTTCATTCTCCCTGTTTTTTGAACATTTAAGAAGTTAACAAAAATACCTTGTGCAGTTTCAGGTCTTAAATAAATAGTATCAGATTCTTCTGCGACACTTCCAATTTGTGTACTGAACATTAGATTAAATTGACGTACATCTGTCCAGTTACATGTTTTGCTGATGATGCATTTTATTTTATTGTTATCGATTAAAGTTTTTAATCCTGCCAAATCATCAGCAGCTAATAAACGATCCATTTCAATGAGAATAGCTTCGCCTGCAGTTTTATCCAATGTTTCTGAATACGCTTCTATCAAATGATCAACGCGATATCTTTTATTGCTGTCTTTATTATCAATCATGGGATCGCTAAAATTATCAACGTGTCCGCTTGCTTTCCAAACAGTTGGATGCATAAAAATAGCGGCATCAATACCTACGATATTATCGTGTAATTGAGTCATGCTTTTCCACCATTCGTCGCGGAGATTTTTTTTAAGTTGCGCACCCATTTGGCCATAATCGTAAACTGCGCTTAGTCCGTCGTATAATTCAGAGGATTGAAAAATAAATCCATACTCTTTACAATGAGAGATAATTTCTTGAAAGTTGTTGATTTCGTTTGCCATAGGGGGCAAAGATAGAAAAATAGGGAGTTAAAAGTAAGAATAGAGATGTAAAATTCGCCCACCATTTAAATGGTGGGCGAATGGGATTTGGTGAAAATCATCCAATATAATCCATTTAAAAACAAAAAATCTCTGTACCTATCAACAACCAACTCATTATCTACTTGTTTATTTTACATTCTTATGTCAAATTCCTTTTACAACGTTTGGATTCATGCCGTTTTTGCAACTAAAGACCGACAGCATTTGATTTCGCTAGACCTTGAGGAAGTTCTATACCCATTTTTATACGACGAATTCAGTCAACTTGGCTGCAAGTTGAAAATAGTTAATGGTCTCACTGATCACATACATTGCTTATTTATGCTGGATGCAAAAAAATCTTATGCTGAAGTAATGAAGCAAATAAAAGGTACATCTTCACATTACATCAACGAACACAATTTTATTTTTGAAAAATTTGCCTGGCAGAAAGGTTATGCTGTATTTTCAGTAAGTCATTATGATGTTGAATCTGTTTACGAATTCATCAAAAAACAAAAAATGAAAAAGGAAAGTTTAGAAGAAGAGGGAATAAAATTATAATCAAAACAAAACCCCACCATTTAAATGGTGGGCGAATAAATTTTTTTCTCCTATTTCATAGCTTTTAAAACGTATTGTTTAAGTGCTTTTTATCTTTTTAAAATAATTCAATTTGAGGATTATTGCAGAAAAGATGCATACAGACCATAACATACTAAACAGAATTTTACTCATTAGGGGTAAAAAGGTGATGATAGACCGAGACCTCGCCGAACTCTATGGAGTAACTACAAAACGACTGAATGAACAAGTGAAGCGAAATACTACCCGATTTCCTGAAGACTTTATGTTTCAATTGACGCTGGAAGAGAAAAATGAACTGGTCGCAATTTGCGACCGGTTCAAGATGCTTAAACATTCAACAGTTACACCATATGCTTTTACCGAACATGGTGCAGTAATGCTTGCTTGCGTGTTAAATAGCAAAAGAGCTATCGAAGCCAATATCCGTATTGTAAGAATTTTTACTGCTATGAGGGAAATGACCCTTCACAATAATGAATTATTATTAAAATTGGGGAAGCTCGAACAAAAAGTAGATACTCATGATGAGAGTATTAATTTACTTTTCGAGGCGATTAAAAAAATGATTGAAACCCCACCCAAAAAAAGAAACCGAATTGGCTTTATTCAAGATGAATAAAAATCTAAAACGGATATTTTATTCTGAAACTTTGAGATAAAAAAATTATTCCTGTATTGATGATTAAATTTTTTTCTTCTAAACAAAACCCCCACCATTTAAATGGTGGGGGTGAATACGCTATTAAGAAATTAATCTAATTCTATTTTTCTAGCTACATCCTAAACTATTACCGCAATTCAAACATTTGTAACATGTACCACTTCTTACTGTGATATGTCCGCATGTATTACAAGCTGGAGCATCTCCTTGCATTGACTTATTTGCAGCATTGATTGCATCTAATGAAGAAGTTGCTTTTGCCGGACTTGCTTCTCTGTGAGATTTTGTTCCGTCTGTATTAGCAGTGCTTCCCATTACTCTTACTTCACTTAATTCTGGTGCTCTGTCTCCAATAGTTGGAGTCGCATCGTCCCAATCTTCGTTGCCTAAATTACCTACTTCAGGCGTATCCAATACATGAACAAGATCTGTTCTGCCAAGATATTCATACGCCAATGAACGGAACATGAAATCTATTATTGAAGTGGTTGTTTTAATATTTGGATGATCTACTCTACCAGCTGGTTCAAAACGTGTGAATACAAATTTCTCTACATATTCTTCTAATGGAACTCCATATTGTAATCCAATAGAAATTGCAATTGCAAAGCAGTTCAGCATACTACGCATAGTAGCTCCTTCTTTTGCCATATCTATAAAGATTTCTCCTAAAGTACCATCATTGTATTCTCCAGTACGCAAGAATAATGCCTGACCATTGATTTTTGCTTTTTGAGTAAAGCCTCTTCTTTTTGCTGGCAACGCTCTACGCTCAACAATCATAGCCAACTGACGCTTCAAAGAAGTATCAGCACTATTTTGAACACGTTTGTTTACTTCTTCCAATAACTCATCAATGGTTAATTTACCCATATCAACAAAAGAACTGTCACCTAAAAGCGCTTCAGCTGCTTCATCTGTAGCATCTGTGGTCTTTTTCTTTTTGTCTGATTTATTGCTTAATGGTTGACTTAATTTTGAACCATCACGGTAAAGCGCACATGCTTTTAATCCCAATTCCCAGCTTAAACGATATGAATCTGCTATTTCTTCAATAGTTGCTTCATTTGGTAGATTGATAGTTTTACTGATTGCACCACTTAAGAACGGTTGTGCAGCAGACATCATACGAATATGTCCGTGAGCATGAATGTAGCGTTGACCGGTTTGTCCGCATTTATTAGCACAATCAAATACTGATAAATGCTCATCTTTTAAATGTGGCGCACCTTCAACAGTCATTGTTCCACAAACATAAATATTTGCTGCTTCTATTTCATCATCATTAAAGCCCAATGCTTCTAATAAACTCCATCCAAAATCGTTGTATTGAGCAGGTGTAAAGCCAAGTCTTTGTAAACAAGCTTCTCCTAAAGTGAACACATTGAACACAAAACCAATTTCAAAAGCACTGCCCATCGCCGCGTTTAGCTTTTCGATTTCTTCAGGTAAAAATCCCTTTGCAGCTAAAGTTTTATCATTAATGTAAGGCGCTCCTTTTAAAGTTGCATGCCCTTTGGCAAAATTTACGATTTCCTCTATTTCTTTTTCACTGTATTTTAAATTTCGAAGTGCTTGTGGTACACTTTGGTTGATGATTTTGAAGTAACCACCACCACTTAATTTTTTAAATTTCACTAATGCAAAATCTGGCTCAACGCCTGTTGTATCACAATCCATTACCAATCCAATGGTGCCGGTAGGAGCAATTACAGTTGTTTGTGCATTACGATATCCGTATTTTTCTCCCAATTGAACAGCATCATCCCAAGCTTTGGTAGCGGCTTTCATTAAATAATCAGGACAATACTTAGCATCAATACCACGAGGTTTAATTTCTAATTGTTCGTATGCATCTGTTGCATCATATGCAGCTGCGCGATGATTATGCATAACACGCAACATGTGTTTTTTATTTTCTTCATATCTATCAAATGCACCAAGAAAACTAGCCATTTCAGCTGAAGTTTTATAAGCAATACCAGTCATGATAGCAGTAATAGCTCCGGCAATACCTCTTGCTTGTTCACTATCGTAAGCAATACCGCTTACCATTAACATACTTCCAAGATTAGCATATCCCAAACCCAATGTTCTATAATCATAACTTAACTGCGCCACTTCTTTTGAAGGGAACTGCGCCATCAATACAGAGATTTCTAAAACCACTGTCCATAAACGACAAGTATGTTCAAATCCAGCTACATCAAAGGTGTTATTGGATTCATCAAAGAATCTACGCAAGTTTACACTCGCTAAATTACAAGCAGTGTTGTCTAAAAACATATACTCACTGCAAGGGTTAGATGCTCTTATTGGCCCTCCTTCCGGACAAGTATGCCATTCATTAATAGTTGTATCATATTGTGTTCCTGGATCTGCACAACGCCATGCTGCGTAATTGATTTGATCCCACAATTCTTGTGCTTTTACCGTTTTCATGGTTTGACCAGTACTTCTTGCCTTCAACTCCCAATCACCATTTTCATCTAACACTTTAAAAAATGAATTAGGAATACGAACAGAATTATTACTGTTTTGACCGCTAACAGTTTTGTATGCCTCACCTTCATAATCACTAGGATATCCTGCAGCAATTAAAGCAGCCACTTTATCTTCTTCTTTTAATTTCCAGGTAACAAATTCTACAATTTCTGGATGGTCTAAATCTAAACAAACCATTTTGGCAGCTCTACGGGTTGTTCCGCCGCTTTTAATAGCTCCCGCTGCACGATCACCAATTTTCAAAAAACTCATCAATCCACTGGATGTACCACCACCACTCAATTTTTCGTTTTCTCCTCTTATGCTGCTGAAATTTGTTCCTACCCCACTACCATATTTAAAGATGCGTGCTTCTCTAACCCAAAGGTCCATAATCCCACCTTCGTTTACTAAATCATCATCCACACTTAAAATAAAACAGGCATGAGGTTGAGGACGCTCGTAGGCAGAAGTTGATTTTTTTAATTGACCATCTTTTCCATCAACATAGTAATGACCTTGAGGCTTTCCAGTAATGCCATACACTTCATGCAAACCAGTATTGAACCATTGTGGACTATTAGGCACACAAGCTTGATTCAAAATACTATATACCAACTCATCATAAAAAATCTGAGCATCTTTTTCTGTAGTGAAATAATTATTTCTTTCACCCCATACTCTCCAGCAATGTGCCATTCTATGTGCTACTTGTTTAGAAGTAGTTTCTCTTCCTGTTGAACCATCTGGTTGTGGTACACCTGCTTTTCTGAAATATTTCTGAGCTAGAATATCTGTAGCGATTTGACTCCATTGTTTTGGAACCTCTACATTATCCATTTGAAACACCACCTCACCACTTGGATTTTTAATCACTGAAGTACGATAATCGTACTCAAACATATCGTAAGGACTAACTCCTTCTTTTGTAAACTGACGCTTGAAACTCAGCGCTTGAGGGGTTTGTTTTTTTGCTGGCATACTCTGTATTATTATATAAGTTAGTAAGTTATTAAAATCCCGATTTAATGGTCAACGAAAATATCCGATGTTAGCCATCTTTTTCTATGATAAATATCAACAAGATGTGGACAAAATATGTTAATAATTTCGGAGTTAAGATGCGGGTTGAATTTGACGAGTTTTGCACTTTTTGTGGAAAGATTAAATTTTTTTGTTGTAATTATTTGTCGTATCAATAGTAAAAAAGGTCCGTTTTAAATGATAAGTTTAACTTAGCATATCTTATTACAGATTTTACCTAAAAAATCAATTTCATGAGAGCCGTTATACAAAGAGTTACGAATGCAGCTGTAACCATATCGGGTAATGTTAAATCAAGCATTCAAAAAGGATTATTAGTTTTTGTTGGGATTGAAGATTTAGATTCAGCCGAAGATATTATTTGGCTGAGCAATAAAATTGTTAACCTGAGAATTTTTGATGATGCAAACCAAGTGCCTAATCTTTCTGTTAAAGAAATTGATGGGGATGTATTATTGGTAAGTCAGTTTACGCTGCATGCATTGACAAAAAAGGGTAATCGTCCTAGTTATATTCATGCAAGCAAGCCTGATTTTGCAATTCCTGTTTATGAATCTTTTATTCAACAATTGGAAGCAGACATGGAAAAACAAATTTTCACCGGTACTTTTGGTGCAGATATGAAAGTTTCGTTACTCAATGATGGACCTATTACAATTTGGATAGACACAAAAAACAAAACATAACTTTTAAAATTTCTTACATTGAATCAATTAAACCTTACAGAATTACAAGCAAAAGTGGATGCATGGATTTGTTCCACTGGCGTAAGATATTTCAATGAGCTTACTAACCTTGGGATATTAATGGAAGAAGTAGGAGAATTAAGCAGACTGATGGTTAGGAAATATGGTGAACAATCATTTAAAGAATCTGATAAGGGTAAAGAACTTTCCGATGAAATGGCTGATGTACTATGGGTGTTAATTTGTTTGGCCAATCAAACAGGCGTTGATCTGAATGATGCCATGCAAAAAAACTTCGAAAAGAAAACAACAAGAGATGCAAACAGACATCAGAATAATGAAAAATTAAAAGGTTAATTCAATTGAAAGGCTACATCTGCTAACTTGCATTAAATTTTGAACCATGCAAAAACAATATTTTCTCTTTTTGATTTTTATTTTTCAATTTTTGTTTTTCAACTTTTCCAATGCGCAGCAAAACAAATCATTGATCAGTGGCCCATGGGCAGGTAATGTAGAATTAAGAACAGCAGTCATTTGGGCAGAGGTTAATCAAACTGTAAAAAAAATTGCTCTCAATTACTACCCAGTTTACAACAAAAAAAACATCAAGTCTGTAGTATATAAAGGCGAATTGGGAAATGATTTTAATCCCATAAAAATTGAAGTTAATGGATTAGATGTGGGTACTAAATATGAGTATTCGCTTGTGATTGACAACAAACCAACTTCGTTACCTTTCAATACTTCCTTTACAACAAAAGATTTATGGCAATATAGAAAACCCGCGCCCAACTTTAGTTTTCTTACAGGCAGTTGCGCATATTTTAATCAGCCTATTTATGACCGACCAGGAAAAGGATATGGAAGCGATTCCAGCATATTTGAAACAATGGCAAAAACACCCGCTGATTTTCATGTGTGGCTTGGCGACAACTGGTACACAAGAGAAGTAGATTATTCTTCCCCTTGGGGTTTGAATTATCGTGCTTCACATGATAGAGCTGAACCTATTTTACAAGCATTTATGGCTAGTATGCCGCAATACGCAATTTGGGACGATCATGATTACGGACCCAATGATGCCGGCAAAAGTTATATATTCAAAAAAGAAAGCAGAGATGTTTTTAAAAAATACTGGCTTAATCCAAGCTACGGAGAAGATGAGAAAGGAATTTATTCAATAGTTAGTTATGGAGATGTGGATTTGTTTTTATTGGATGATAGAACATGGAGAGCAGAATCTGAAATGCCAGATAGTATTAATAATGAGCCTAACAAATCAAAAACTTTTTTGGGTGCTCAACAAATGGATTGGCTGCAAAATTCATTATTGTTCAGCAAAGCCACCTTTAAAATTATTGTAACCGGAAGTCAAGTGCTTAATCCTTTGAATAAATATGAATGCATGCAACACTATCCTTACGAATACAATCAACTCATAAATTTTCTTTCAAATCAAAAAATAAATGGTGTCGTTTTCCTTACTGGAGATAGACATCATAGCGAAGTAATAAAAATGAATAGAGAGAACAATTATCCTTTATACGATATCACCGTTTCGCCCTATACATCAGGTGTTTCAAAGGTTTCCGGCAATGAATTAATAAACCCAAATCGTGAACTCAATACATTAGTTGAAGCGCAAAATTTTGGAAAAATTTCTTTCAGCGGAAACAAAGGAGAACGAAAAATGAATGTTTCATTCATTGGAATTAAAGGAGAAAATTTAGCCAATTGGATCATCAGCGAAAATGATTTGAAAAAATAAAAAGAAATGACAACTCAATACTTTAATTATAACAAACAAAAAACTATTCAAGCGCTACGCTATCATTTTATTAGCAGAAAAGAAATAAAAATAATGATCATTTTAGTGAACGTCTTTTCTATTTTGTCGGCTGGATTATATTTCTATGACAAAATATCGCCTACTGCATTTTTATTAAGTTCAGCACTTTGGTTGTTAATGATGTTTATGTTCTGGTTTTTATTACCAACCATTGTATTTAAAAAATCGCCTTCTTTTAAACAACGACTAAAAGTTTCTATTAACGATGATAGTTTTATACTAGAAAATGATAGTGGTCAAAAAAGATGGGAATGGAGTGTTTTCAGCAATTGGATTGAAAGTCCGCATTTCTTTCATTTATATTTTAATGCCACTAGTTTTTTTCTGATTCCAAAAGATTGTTTTGAAGGAGATGCTGAACATGAAGCAAGAAATCAATTCAAAGAAAAAATAAAAAAATAAACTTTGTAAATTTTAATAGGTCTTATTCTCCTAAATTTTTAAAATGTAAAATTGTTTTTATGGAAAGAATATTAAAACAGATCATTTTTATTTTTTTAATCGCCATTTTATATTCCTGTAAAAAATCCAATACAACAGTTTCAACAATTCCATCAAACCAAGATGTAATTTATTTTCCACCTGTTGGTTCTGCTGTATGGGACACAACTAATCCTACTTCATTAAATTGGAATGTAACCGAATTAAATAATCTGTATCCATACCTTCAAAGCAAAAACACCAAAGCCTTCATCATTTTAAAAAATGGAAAAATTGTTGTTGAGAAATATTTTGGCAGTTTTACAACTGATAGTCTATGGTACTGGGCTTCTGCGGGAAAAACAATGACTGCTTTCTTGGTAGGTATTGCACAACAAGAAGGATTAATTAATATCAATAATCGCACCTCTCAATATATAGGCACGGGTTGGACATCAGCCCCTTTAATTAAAGAGAATCTAATCACAGTAAAAAATCAGTTAACCATGACAAGTGGTTTGGATGATGGTGTTGCAGATCCGGATTGTACTTTGCCTTCTTGTTTATTATATAAAGCAGATGCGGGTTCTAGATGGGCATATCATAATGCAGCATATACAGTGCTGGACTCTGTAATTATCAATGCCAGCGGGTTGAGTTATAATGCCTTTTTCCAGCAAAAAGTTAGAAATAAAATTGGAATGAAGGGATTCTGGTACAAAACAACCAATTCTAATAATGTACTTTATAGCAATGCCAGAAGTATGGCAAGATTTGGTTTGTTGTTATTAAATAAAGGCAAATGGGACTCTACCTATATTCTTAGAGATACAAATTATTTTAATCAACAAATTACAACTTCGCAAAACCTCAACATGAGCTATGGTTATTTAACCTGGTTAAACGGAAAAGGCAGTTTCATGGCACCTACTTTGCAGAATGTGTTTTCTGGAAACATCATTCCTAATGCCCCAACAGACTTATATGCTGCTTTAGGAAAGAATGATCAGAAAATTTATGTAATACCCTCGCAAAAATTAGTGGTTATTAGAATGGGAGAATCAGCAGGAACAGTTCAGTTTGCTTTATCTGGATTTGATAATGAATTATGGGGAAAGCTTAAAACAATTATCAAGTATTAAATAAATAGAGGGTAAACATTAAAAGTTTAAGGTAAAACATTTACTTATCTTAAATCATCTAACTAAACAATTCCTTCTCCATAATATGATGAGATAGCCCCACTTCTTCAAATTCATCGCTATTTACCTTATATCCAAATTTCTCATAAAATCCTATGGCTGTATCTCTTGCATGCATGACCATATATTTATACCCTTTATCCTTGGCTATATTTTCAGCAAATGACATTATAGAAGCACCAATACCTTTACCTTGCACACTGTCATGAACAGCCATCTGCCTTAGTCGGATTTTTTGCATACCTATATCAGACAAAATACAACAGCCAATAATGTCTTCTTCATCAAAGGCGGCTATTAAAATCTCGTTTTTTTCTTTTTCCAGCTCTTCAGTATCAAAACTTAACCCCAATGGCTTTCTTAAAACCTCTTCTCTAAGTTTTACCATCTGTTGATATTCCGCCGAACCATGATCAATCTGCTTTAATCCCATAGTTTTAATATTTGAATTCTACTTCAGTCAAAATTAAATATACAGCAATTCTCGTTGTTTTTTTGTTGAATTACTATAAAATTGACCTATTGTTAAAAAATATATGGCTTTAATTTGTGAAATCGCTTGTTATTAGCTCAAAAAGTATATTTTTGCATCTGTTATTAACCAAACCTTACTACCATGTCAGACGTTGCAACAAGAGTAAAGAAAATTATTGTTGACAAATTAGGTGTTGATGAAGCTGAAGTTACTTCAGAAGCTTCTTTCACTAATGATTTAGGTGCCGATAGCTTGGACACCGTTGAATTAATTATGGAATTTGAAAAAGAATTTAATATTTCTATTCCTGATGAACAAGCTGAAACCATCACAACTGTTGGTCAAGCTGTTAGTTACTTGCAAGAAAACGCTAAGTAATCATCTTTTCTTAATTTTTACAGGCAAATCGTATGGATTTAAAAAGAGTAGTCGTTACTGGATTAGGTGCACTAACTCCTATTGGCAAAACTGTTGATGAATATTGGCAGAATCTTGAAAATGGGCTGAGTGGTTGTGACCTTATTCAACAATTTGACGCTTCTAAGTTTAAAACCCGATTTGCTTGTGAAGTTAAAGACTTTGATCCCACAAACTATCTAGACAGAAAAGAAGCACGCAAAATTGATCGCTATTGTCAGTTTGCATTAATTGCAAGCGATGAGGCTGTTAAAGATGCCGGCATTAGTAAAGAAAATGTAAACCCAGACAGAGTCGGGGTTATTTTTGCTAGTGGTATTGGCGGACTTATCACCTTCCAAGAAGAAGTCTTAAATTTTGCTGCCGGAGATGGCACTCCTCGTTTCAATCCTTTCTTTATTCCTAAAATGATTTTGGACATCGCTGCCGGACAAATTTCTATGCGTCATGGTTTTCGTGGTCCCAATTACGCAGTGGTTAGCGCTTGCGCTTCCTCAACAAATGCCATCATTGATGCATTTGATAATATTCGTCTCAATAAAGCTGATATTATTATAACTGGCGGAAGTGAAGCTGTTATTAGTGCTGCTGGTGTTGGCGGATTTAATGCAATGAAAGCATTGAGCGAAAGAAACGATGATCCAAAAACAGCGAGCAGACCATTTGATAAAGATAGAGATGGTTTTGTAATGGGTGAAGGAGCTGGAGCTTTAGTTTTAGAAAGTCTAGAACACGCTTTAGCTAGAGGCGCAAAAATTTATTGCGAAATTGCTGGAGGTGGCGCTACTGCCGATGCACATCATATCACCGCACCTCATCCAGAAGGATTAGGCGCAAATAATGTTATGAAAGTTGCACTTCAAGATGCAAAAATGCAACCAACAGAAATAGATTATATTAATGTTCATGGAACTTCTACCCCATTGGGTGACATTGCTGAATCAAAAGCAATTTTAAATGTCTTTGGAAACCATGCCTATAATTTAAACATAAGCTCAACAAAAAGTATGACAGGCCATTGTTTAGGAGCAGCTGGTGCATTAGAAGCACTTGCTTGCATTATGGCTGTTACCAAAAATATCATCCCGCCAACTATCAATCATTTTACAGATGATCCGGATTTAGATCCTAATTTAAATTTTACATTTGAAAAAGCTCAATACAAAACTGTAAATGCAGCATTGAGTAACACCTTTGGATTTGGTGGACATAATGCCTCTGTCATTGTGAAAAAATATAACACCTAATTCATTTTCCTCTCTTTGTATTAAAAGATTTAAATTTGGGGAAACAATTAATTTTATTTTGGCTTCCCTTCTATCCATTTTTCAACCTAACAAACAACTTTCCTCTTTTAAGAAACAACTTAAGAATGTTGTTGGTTTTACACCCAATAATATTATGCTTTATAAAACAGCTCTAAGCCATAGATCTATTAGAGAAGGGGCTGATGAAAACAATGAAAGACTTGAATTTTTAGGAGATGCGGTACTGGGTTCGGTTATTGCTCATTACTTATTTAGAAAATATCCTTACAAAGGCGAAGGTTTTCTTACAGAAATGAGAAGTAAAATGGTAAATCGCCAAAAGCTAAATGAAATTGCCTTAAAAATGGGGTTGAAGAAAATTACAATCTACAATAAGTTTGATGGAGCATTAAAAACATCACAAATATTTGGGAATACTCTTGAAGCTTTAGTTGGTGCAGTTTATCTTGATAAAGGCTACAATAAAACACAAACTTGGGTAGAAAAATACATTATACTTCCACATCTTTTCATGGATGACTTAGAAGTAATTGACATTAACATCAAAAATAAATTATACGGTTGGGCAAATAAAAATGGAAAGAATGTTGATTTTGCAACAATAGATGAAAGCTTGGAAAACGGAAGAAGATTATTTACAATTGCTGCAACACTAGACGGAGAAATTATTGCACAAGCAAAAGCTTTCAACAAAAAAGATGCTAGTCATTTGGCTGCTCAAATTGCTATTGAAAAATTGGGGTTATAAAAAACTATTTTTGATGCCTTGTTTTAAACAAAAATATAGATGCTTATGAAATTTGGTATTATAGGAAGCGGAAGTTGGGGAACAGCCTTAGCAAAAATAATTTCTGATAATGGTCAACAAATAAATTGGTGGATTAGAAGTAATGATACCATAGAACAATTCATTGAAAAAAAGCACAACCCCAAATATCTTCCTGGCGCAACCATTAAACTTGAAAACATTTCTTTCAGCAGCAACCTTATTCAAGTAATCAATGAAAGTGATATTTTAATTGTAGCGGTTCCCTCTGCATTTGTTTCTGATTTATTTTCATCATTACCTGCAAACATTTTAGATGGAAAAAAAATTGTTTCCGCCATTAAAGGCATTCTTCCAAATGAGAATTTATTGTTCAATGATTTTTTAACGCAATACTTCAATCTTCCTTTACAAAATTATTTCGCCATATTGGGGCCTTGTCATGCAGAAGAAGTTGCCGATGAAAAACTTTCCTATTTAACTATTTCTGGCAGTCATGAAAATGATTGCATTGAAATTGCAAAATGCTTTTCTACTCATTATTTAAAAACAATTGTCAATAAAGATATTTATGGTGCTCAGTATGCAGCTATTCTAAAAAACATTTACGCATTAGGAGCAGGTATTGCACATGGATTAAATTATGGCGATAATTTTTTGAGTGTTTTAATTGCCAATAGTGCCGATGAAATGGCAGGCTTCCTCCGAAAAGCAGGTATCATTAATGCAGAGGTTGGTTACATTGAACATAATAAAAAATTATTCGAACAACAAACGCATCATAACTACGCAGCTTCTGTTTATTTAGGTGACTTATTAGTTACGTGCTACTCTTTGCATAGCAGAAACAGAATGTTTGGAACTATGATTGGCAAAGGGTACTCCATCAAAAATGCGCAGTTAGAAATGAATATGGTGGCTGAAGGGTATAATGCAAGTAATTGCATGTTTGTTATCAATAAAAAAATAAATGCCGAAATGATAATTGCTGAAACTATTTATAAAATCTTATGGGAACGGCTACCCGCTAAAGAAGGATTTAAAATAATTGAACAGTCATTGATGTAATGGTTGATTAACCATATATTTCCAAATGAATATCTTTTTTATCATACCCCATCGCCATAATTCTTTGCTTGGCTTCATCAATCATTTCCTTCCAACCACATAAATAAAATTCTGCTGCAGGTTTTGTAATACACAACGATTCATAAATAGCATGTACATATCCTTTTCTTCCCTCCCATTCTTCTTTTGATAAAGTTGGATAATAATGGAATTGTAGCATAGATTGCTCTAGTGATGTTAACTCTGAAGTGTACAATAGATTTTCTTTTTTTCGGGTGCCAAAAATCAAATGTATTTTTTGATAAGTTATTTTTTGTTCTTGAATATATTTAACCATACTTCTAAAAGGGGCAATTCCTGTTCCTGTACAAATGAAAAATAATTCCTTTTCAATAGGTAATTGCAAAGTAAAAACTCCCTGAGGTCCTCTAAGCGTAAGTTCACTGCCAACTGATATTTCTTTAAATAGATAGGGTGTTCCTAATCCGTTGGGATTTAAAACTATTAATAATTCAAAAACATTTGTCCCATCTGGTGATGATGCTATAGAATAACTTCTCCATCTCTTATTGGGCTTCTCATGTATAGGTAAATCCAATGTTACAAATTGGCCGGGTTTAAAATCAAAAACCTCCAAGGAAGGGATTGTTATCCAAAATCTTTTTGTATCAGCCGTTTCATCTTCTATTCTAATAACTTTTCCTGTAATCCATGGTTGTAAAGACATATACTTTATTTTTAGTAAGATACTAAATAATACTTTTAATTTTAAATTTTATAGGGAGGAGTTATCTTTGCGTACTTCTTAAATTGAGTGAATGAATCTCGAAGTGCTGTTGAATTTTTATAAAAATGATTCTCGTTGTTTACAAATAGCGAGTAGGATTGTACTGCCCGAACCTCAGCATCTGCTTTTTTCTGGTGTTGAAGGTAGCTCTTTAGAATTTTTTATTGCTGCTTTACATGCCAACGAAAAACTATCACAATTAAATCATTTAATTATTTTGAGAGATGCTGAAGAAGCCGCTTACTTTCAAAATTCATTAGAAAATATTACAAAGGCACTTGATATTTTTTATTTCCCTTCTTCTTTTAAAAATAAAAGGAATTATCAATTACTGAATAGCAGTCACGTAATGCTCCGAACAGAAGCACTTACTAAAATTGTTGCAGGTGGGAATAAAAAAATTATTGTTACCTATCCAGAAGCCATATACGAAAAAGTAGTTTTATCTAAAACATTATCAGATAATATTATTAGCATTAAACAAGCCGATGAATTGGATGTTAATGGCATACTTCAACGTTTTGTAGACTATGGATTTGTTAGAACAGATTTCGTTTACGAACCCGGACAATTTGCCATACGAGGAGGGATTTTAGATATTTATTCTTTTGGAAATGAAAAGCCATATCGAATTGAATTGTTTGGAAACGAAGTAGACAGCATCAGAATCTTCGACCCCGAAAATCAATTAAGTGAAAGAAAATTATTGCAAGTAAATATCATTCCAAATGTAGAAACTCAATTTGAAAGTGGTGAAAAAGTATCGTTGTTGAATTTTCTTTCTGATCAAACAGTTATTTGGGCAAGAGATTGGAATTACATCAAAGAGAAAATTGAACAAGAAGAAGAAAATCTGGAACTCTTTTTAGAACAATTAAAAACTAAAAAAGTAGATGATACTCAACAAGAAGAATTAACAGACATACATTTCAAAACTGCTGTTTCTAAAGAAGATTTTGTAAACATTCATTTAATTGAACAGCAAATCCAAAAGAAGCATTTCATCGAAATTGGTAAAAAACAAGCCTTTCAAATTAATAATAAAAATGCTGAACGGATTGAATTTAACGCTAAACCACAGCCATCATTCAACAGACAATTTGATTTACTCATAAAGAACTTACAGGATTTCGAAAAAGAAAAATACAACATTTTCATTTTTGCAGAAAATCCAAAGCAATTGGAAAGACTGCATATCATTTTTACAGATTTGAAAGCAGAAATTCAAGTCACTCCTATTCCAACTGCAATCCATGAAGGTTTTATTGATGAGAATAATAAATTGGTTTGTTATACGGATCATCAGGTATTTCAACGATACCACAAGTACAAAGTAAAACAGGCCTTTAACAAGAACAAAGCCCTTACTTTAAAAACCCTTAGAGAATTACAACCCGGAGATTATGTTTCACATATTGATCATGGAGTTGGTGTCTATAGCGGATTGCAAAAAATTGAAGCAAATGGTCGTTTACAGGAAGCTGTTAGAATTCAATATAAAGATGGCGATTTATTGTATGTAAATATTTCATCTCTTCATAAAATAAGCAAATACAGTGGTAAAGAGGGCTCTGTGCCTAAAATGAATAAACTGGGTAGCGATGTTTGGATAAAACTAAAAGAAAAAACAAAGAAGCAAGTAAAAGATATTGCTACAGATCTTATAAAACTGTATGCGCAAAGAAAAAGTCAGCTTGGGTTTCAACACAGTCCTGATAATTACATGCAAACCGAATTAGAAGCTAGCTTTATTTATGAGGATACTCCCGACCAAGCAAAAGCTTCTGAGGATGTAAAAAAAGATATGGAAAAAGAATCTCCCATGGACCGATTGGTGTGTGGGGATGTTGGTTTTGGAAAAACAGAAGTGGTAATTAGAGCTGCATTTAAATCATGTTGTGATGGTAAACAAGCTGCTATTTTAGTGCCTACAACAATATTGGCTTATCAGCACTATAAAACATTTAAAGAAAGATTAAGAGATTTTCCTG
>CANGGD010000009.1 GCA_947453295.1 Chitinophagaceae bacterium
CGTTCCATACATAACTATCACAAGAAGTTTGTATTGTTACATTATGAGTGCTTTGTTTGATCGTTAATTTCAACGTATCCGCCGAAGGGCAGCTATTACCGTTAGTATAGCTATACACATAAATACCGCTCGTTGTGTAGGTAGCGCCATTCCATAAATAACTATCACAAGAAGTTTGTATTGTTACATTGTGTGTGCTTTGTTTGATTGTTAATTTCAACGTATCGACCGAAGGGCAGCTATTACCGTTAGTATAGCTATACACATAAGTGCCGCTTGTTGTGTAGGCAGTGCCATTCCACAAATAACTATCACAAGAAGTTTGGGTAGTTACGTTATGAGTGCTTTGTTTGATTGTTAACTTCAACGTATCCGCCGAAGGGCAGCTATTACCGTTAGTATAGCTATACACATAAGTGCCGCTCGTTGTGTAGGTAGTGCCGTTCCACAAATAACTATCACATGCAGTTTGTGTGGTTACATTGTGAGTGCTTGACTTGATTGTTAAATTTAAAATTTCTGTATGGCATCCTATCACAGAAGTGAAACTACCACTCGTTATGTAAGTTTGTCCATCTATTGGCCAGAAATAACTGTCGCAATTAATTACGGTGGATGAATGCAATACTGATTGGCACTGATAATTATAAAACTGTATTACTCCTTTATTAAATTCACTATAAAATTGATGGTCTGCTGTCGCGCATCTAATTTGTTCTTCAACTACATCTTTTTTAGCCGAGGACAAAGCTGATATTATTGGAAAATTTTGTGGGGTTGCACTTACTGCATTCCATAATGATTGTATATAGCCGATGAAATAATTTTTTGTATTCAGAAAATTATTGTTCTTTATTTCATTGAATATTTGTACAGACAACGAACTACTAATAATTGAATTTCTTGCAAATCTGTATTGATATAAAGGTGATGGATAATTAAGGTGGTATTTACTACAAACGCCCCTGTTAGATATTGCTTGCGAATTACTTATTGCATTTGCATTTCCCTGCAAACCCATTGTGCTATTATTGTCTGCTCCTGCTAAACAAAACATTGTAGGAGTAGTAGTTATATTTACAGCGCCTCCTGAAGCTCCGCCTGAAGCGCAAAAAGCAATAGCTGACTTTAGTTTGAAAACATGTGCAAAAGAGATTGAAAAACTTCCTCCATTGCTTTGGCCTAATGAAAATCTATTTACAGATCTATTTGTATAGCCGCGATTATAAAACGTATCTGTAATGGCTTTTAAATTAGCAAAATCAATATTTAAATTACTATCTAATGTACTTGCCTCCCATCTCAACGAACCGTCTCCATTAGTATCAGAATTAAGAGTAACTTCTTCAGACTCAGTTATCACAACAGCAAACCCTTCTGCAATTAAATCATTTATTAAGCTTTTATTTTCCTGATTACCTGTCCACGTTGCAGTTGACCCATTGGCTCCGTGAAAAAGATATACAATGCCTTTATGATTTGCCGGAAAAAAATAATAGACATTTTTTAAATTCGTTTTGCCTTTTATTTTTTCATAAACTAAACTTGCATTTACTGTTTTGAAATTCGCTGTTAATTGCAAATTATTTGCAGGCATTATAAAATAAGATCTCCATTCATTGTTGCCGCATAATAAACTTGTGTCTCCAGACCAATAATCAAATGTTTCATTAATAGCTAACGCTCTGCTCCAAATAAAAACCGAATCGCCTTGATGATAGCTTGCTGCATTACAATAACCCTGATTAACTGTAACAGTATAGGTTGCCTGACAAGTTACTTTTTTTGTTAAAAAAAAACTACAGAGTATAATTAATATTATTCTGCCTTTGATTATAATTTTGAATTTAAAGATTAAGGAGTTGGCAATCCTAAATTTGTATAATCCCATGCTCTACTTCCTGATAATATCCATTGTGAATCATCAACAGTTGTTCCTTTACTAATATTCCAATCTGTTGTGGGAGCAGTTACAGTTGATTTTCTTTTAAATGTTCTGTTTCTGGTATCTGATACTTCGCCTGCAATTGTCCACATAATATTATTTCTTGTGCTCACTGTACCAGTTGAGGTTACACGAGACACAAGTGGACTTCCAAAAACATCAACAATCTTATACATAATGCCGCCAACATCATATGAACCATTAAGATCTTTTTTTAATAACGCGATTGCACTATTCCCACTTAATTGTAAAGGTTTTGAAGCATCAGCAGCTAATACACTAGTTGTTCCCCAAGTAGTATTACTCCTATTGGTTATCAATGTATCTGAAGCATTGGATCCTATAACATAGCATGTATTATTGTTTAATGATCCATTTAAAAACAAAAAGGTATTGGCTGGAAAACTCCAATCAACTAAAGTAAATGTATCAGTAGTGGCATAATAACCAATTGCATAATTGGTAAGGTCAATTGGAGATCCAGTAGCGTTATATAATTCTACATAATGGCTTCTCTTTGCTCCAGGCCCAGCCAAAGGATCCGTATTTATAGCAGTTGAAATTTCCGAAATTAATAATTCAGTTGGATGAGGAACAGAATTAGTTGTGAATTGTATTTCATTTCCGTATGCTGTTCCCGCTGAATTAGTTGCATATGCTTTTACATAATAAGTTGTGTTTGCTATAAGACCAGTTAAACTACTAACAAAAACACCATTTCCAAATCCATCTGAAGTTTTAGTTGCTAGTGCATTTGTTGGATTGGGTAAAACACTCCAACACACTCCTCTTTCAATTATACTTCCGCCTCCATTATTTGTAATATTTCCTCCGCACATAGCAGCTTCAATCCCAATATTATTAACAGGATTCGTAGTAACAGTGGGAAGTACCGCAACAGTTGTATCTGCAGCTGATCCTGTTGTTGAAATGCCTAAATTAGTATAATCCCAAAGTCTGTCTTGAGAAAGAATCCATTGCGAATTATCTGCAGCCGTACCTCTGCTTAAATCCCAATTTGATGTAGGAGATGTTACAGATCCTTTGCGAATAAATGTTCTGTTTCTTGTGTCATTATTTTCACCAGCAATTGCCCACATTATATTATTTCTTGAGCTTACTGGGCCGGCTGAAGTGACTCTTGGAACTTGTGGACTTCCAAAAACATCAATGATTTTATAAGTATAGCCACCTAATAAATAGCTTCCTGTTGCATCTTTTTTCAATAGTGCAATGGCGCTATTACCACTTAATTGCAAAGGCTTTGAGGCATCTGCAGCTAATATGCTTTTGGTTCCCCATGTGAGATTACTTTTACGGATTATGCTGATATCAGAAGCATTAGAGGCAACTACATAACATTTTTTTGCAGACAATGAATTTTGAAGTGGTAAATAAGTTGTAGAATCAAAAGCCCATGACGAAAGTGTACCCGTATCAGTTACTGCATAATATCCTAATGCATAATTTGATAAATCAATCGTTGTATTCGTGCCATTATATATTTCTACATAATGATTTCTCTTAGCTCCAAAATTAGGGTCTGTGTTAATAGACGTAGTTAATTCAGAAATTAACAAATCAGATGTTTGACCAACTGGTAAAACTTCTTTTGGTGTAAAATCAATCTTAGAAGTGCAGCTTGCAATCATTAATGAAAGTGTCAATATTAAGTAGCTAATGGATTTCATATTTTTTACTTTTATGCTTAATTAATTTTATTAGTTATGGTTTTAAATTTAAACTTTACATCATTATTTGAACTCCTAAATTTACTATTGTCTTTTTTGTAGTGACAGTTGCTTTTAGTTTGTTTTCAATATAAGTGAAATTCATGCCTATTTTAACTGAGTTATTTTTTATGAATTTGTTTACTCCAGCTGAAATCCACGTTTGTGGATGAATTAAAGAATTATCAACTTCAAATTCCGGTTTAACCATTGTATATCTTCCGTCTACAGACCAGCCGTTTTTTGTAATATAAGATGACTGAATGTTAGTGGCATTACCAAGATTATAATAATTGCTAGCTGCTTGCTCAGTTAGTTTGTTCGTTGCTGTAATATTTGTAAATAAATCTTTGCCTACTACATTTCCATTCATATATTCTCCTACAACAGAAAAGCCATTGTATTTAAAAATAAAATCGGCTGCTAATTTTCTATAATCTGCAAAATCAGCTACCCCTGCAAGATTATATATTCCAGATATTGTTGCATTTTCTGATCCAATTGAACTGCTTGCTTTTTTATTGATACTAGCTGCAATACCAATTGCTAATTTTGGTTTTTTTTCTCTGTAAATATCTTGTGCTATAAAAGCATTATTATTTATGAAATCACCAAATGGCATTATATCCAATCGTCCGCCATATTTTAAACCTTTGTTAGATTGCGATGAAAAGAAATTTTGGCCTTCTCCAGTTGTTAATGATACAGATGGGTATATTTTCCAATTATTGATTTTGAAATTAGATTCCAAAAACAAACCTCCCTCTCTTGATGCACCCACAAAATTTTGAGCTAATCCGCCATTTACGACGCCATCATTTGATTTTCCAGCAATTGTTTGTCCTAAATACTGAGCATATCGCTCATCAGACATCGCTAATCTGTTATTTGTATTCGTTTGTTTTTGTCCCAAAATGAATTTTGCTCTTTTCTTGAACATTGAAAGTCCTACCCATCCTTCTAAAATAGGCGACGTTCCTGTTAAGTCAGTCATAATACCCATTGACATTTTATCCTTATAACCAGAAGCTGTAATCGAAATACGAACTAAATTCAATGACATTCTATTGGTATTTGATTTAATTCCATTTGAATCCAATTGATTGTATTGAACTCCTGATTGAACGGCTGTCAAAAAATTAATTTTTGTCCCTTCCGCTTTTCCAAGTCTAATAAATGTTCCTTCTCCATTTATGTGCATAATTGTTGAATCTGTTTGCATTAAACTTGTTGATGAATTGTTTTGTGCTAAAATTCTACTTGATGAAAGCAGCAACATAAAACAATAAAATGCCATTTTTTTTGTATTCATAACTGTTTTTGATTTTTATAATTGTACTGTTAGCATTAATTGTGAATAATAATTGTCTGTAATTGTAGGTGTTTTAATAATACTCTTATTTAATTGGTCATAACCTAACTCTAATTGAATTTTTAAATTATTGCCTGATAAGTATTTAGATAATACCATTGTGTAGTGCTTATTATAATCGGCAAAATTTTGCGACTTTGCATCTGCCATTAATTCTGTGTATCTAAAACCAATTGACCAGTTTGAAGAAAATAAATAACCTGCTTGAATATTTATACCTCTTCCTACATTTAATTTTGACAACACGCTATCGCTAATTTGTTGTGCATTTTGAGTGTACTTTACATACGTTCCGTTTGTTTTAAAATAGCCTGCAATACCAACTGGCACAATTACTTTGGTTTGTGTATAACTACCAAGCGCATACGCTCCTTTATATTTAAAAAGAAAATCTGACCCTGTTCTTATATAATCAGGCAACAAGATTTTTTGTGCTATATCTCCGTATAAGTATCTGCCACCATTTACTCCATAAGCAGAAGTAGCTCCATTGTTAAAACTATATACACCACCTATTACTAATTTTGGTTTTGATTCTCTTGCCAAGTCATCCATATAGAATTCTCCACCTTTTGAGAATTTTCCAAATGGCAAATAATCTACTCTTGCTCCGTATTTAAAGCCGCCATAGTTTTTTTGTAATGATGATCTGCTATCGCCAGTAGTAAATGACAAATAAGGTCTTATTAATTGTTTTCTTCCTAATCGATAGTTTCCTTTATATCGAATTCCAAAATCAAAAATCGCATCAAAACTAGAACTAATAGAACTTCTGTTGATGAAACTCAAGCTTTCACCTTCTATTCTTGTTTCTCTTGAATCTATATAATCCGCTCTTAGTCCTATATTGAAAGCATGATTAATGCTCGGTCTGAATTCAAAATAGGCTTCTTGTAAAACCGTATTAAATGACCTAGACCCTGTAGTTGTACTTTGAAAGTTTGCTGGCAAGTTTAATCTGCCATACACATTAAATTTCGAATCAAATAAATTTGCAGCTAAACTTAATCGTGCTCTGTCTATATTAAAAGCTGAAGAAGAATTGCTCAAATTTTTGTTTGAACTATTAACGGTCATAGAGGTTTGCAAACTTTGCGTTAGATTCAAATCTCCGCTTGCAGAACGGAATGTAATTCCATCCCCTAATGCATAACTTTTTTTAAGTTTTAAAATTTGTATACTGCCTTCAGATGGAATGAATGCTGATGGTTCTTCTTCATTATACCTTTCATCAACCTGAGCTTGTGCTATGTTAACCAGTAAAATAAAAGTAAAGAATAAATAGTATTTTGAACAATTGTGCATGCTTTGTATTTTATATTGTTGATTTGATTTTTTCTTCTGATTCAGGCACTAAAACTGAAATAACAGTTGTCTCTTCAAAAATAATATCATTATTGTATTCTTTTTTTTCTACTATTTTTTTGTATACTTCTGTATCAATTAAATTTTCATTTTTTGCAATAACAACAGTTGCCACCGTATTGCCAATCATATTTGTAATAGATCTAGCCTGACTCATAAATCTGTCTACTCCAATCAATATGGCCAACCCTTCTAAAGGAATATAATTTATTGCAGCTAATGTAGAAGTCAAAACCACAAAACCGCTACCTGTAATTCCACCGGCTCCTTTACTCGTTAAAAGTAATATTCCAATAATTGAAAGCTGCTGCATAAAATCGAGATGTATATTGAAAGCTTGTGCTATAAACATAATTGACATGCTTAAATAAATAGCAGTTCCATCTAAATTAAAACTATATCCTGTAGGAATTACTAAACCTACAACTGTAGGGGAACATCCAGCATTTTCAAGCTTACTCATAAGGTTGGGGAGAACGGATTCGCTGCTGCTAGAACCTACAACTATTAAAATCTCTTCTTTAATATAAGAAAGCAATTTGAAAATGTTCAATTTATAATACCTCATAATTAATCCCAAAACCACAAAAATAAAAAATGCAGCTGTTGCATAAAAGGTAAGCATCAACTTGCCTAAAATGACTAGGGTTGCAAAACCAAATTTTCCAGTCGTGTATAACATTCCTCCAAACGCTCCTATTGGACTCAACAATGTGATCATATTAAGTATAGAAAACAACACCTGGTTTATTTTGTCGAAATTGTGTGTTATTGATTTCCCTACAGAACCCATTTTACTTAAACCAATTCCAAATAAAACAGAAAATAATAAAACCTGTAAAATGTCTCCCTTGGCAAAAGAATCAACTACATTACTTGGTATGATGTGAAGAAAAAAATCTGACCAATTTACTTCCTTCCCTTTTTCAACTATTGTACTCAAATTTGCTGTTGAAAAATTCGACATAGATATTCCTTCACCTGGCTTAACTATATTACAAACAACCACACCTAATATAAGGGCAAACGTAGAAATAATTTCAAAATAAATAATAGCCTTTCCTCCTATTCTCCCTGCTTTTTTTAGATTTCCTGTACCTGCTATACCTGCAGTAATAGTAAAGAAAATCAATGGCGCAATAAGCATTTTAATGAGATTAATGTAACTCTCACCAATCATCTTCCCAACATTATTTAGAGAAGGAAAAAAATAACCGACAATTATCCCTAAAATAACGCCAATGATTACCTGAATATACAACTGCTTTAAAAGTTTCATTTTTTTTATTTATTGTATTTCTGAAAATAAAGATGCGAAAGCAAATTTTGACATGTTGCCATTCGAATGCCCAACTCCTGGAACAAATATTTCTGTCCAATTAAATGGCACTTTCAATTCGGCCGCTTTGTTTTTTGCTTTTGAAAAATAATTCTTTCCTCTTTCAAATCTGTTTCTACCTTGCATATCCGCTTCTGCACTTGCATTAAAATTTTTGCTTTCTCGCTCCGTATCAGCTGTTCCTAATAACACAAACATCTTTGTAGAAAATAGTTTTGTCAAATTATTATCTGTAATAGGCGATTTTTTTATACCAAATGGAAAATCTGTTTTTTCATCCGTAACGGTGTACCATCCGGCATTTGCTACTGCCGCTTTTATCACTCTGTTTTCGGTTTGAAAGGTCAAAAATCGATGCACAAATTGTGCGCCACCTGAATGGCCGTACATATAATATCCTTTGGCATTGCTATTTATTAGTTTTACCACTGTGTCAAACAAAGGCTCTATTAGTGAAAAACTCCATTCCTCCGGTTTGTTATACTTATTTGTTTCATTGTTAAACACGTTTCCTAAATTGTACATTTCACCCGGAAACGATTCTTTATCAAATTCTGGGGCTATTACTTTACAACCAAAAACAGTTGCAGCATTAATAACATCATCCATATAAGCCGAAGCATCTCTTAGAGCACCATGAAGCATAATTACAATTGGCATGTCATCCGTATTGGCAACAGGATTAAAATAAAATACTTTAATTGGACTTTTAATTTTACCCCCATTACTGAAGTAAAATTCCTGCTTTCCCGTAATTGACCTGTTGATTTGACCGCTTGTAGAAATACAAATGATTGCTGAAAAAAATAAGACTAAAGCGATTTTAAATGTATTCATATTTTGGTTCTTCAACTAGTAAATGTTTTTAAGGCTCTACCTAAATTTTTATTTTTTGCCTTATTTTTCTAATAGATTTATTTATATGTTTGTAGCTAAATTTTGGATAACATTGCTTGTATTGATAATCGACGCTGTAATTTATCAAATTCAATTATTATTTATAACAGTAATCCAGTACTAAATTTTTTCTAAATGAACTTTTGGTTTCCGAAACGATATTTGGGTTTCTGAAAAGATATAATTAACTAGTAAACAGATTGTTATGAAGAACATTAAAAAAGGGAAAGAAGAAATAATATATCTGCTTAGCAAAGTATTGGAAAAATACAAGTCGGAAACAGGTATTCAAATTATACAAAACACCAACAGAAAAAACTACGAATCCCTTGCTATTTTACTAAGTGACATCAGCAAAGAACTTCCAAACAAACACGAAGAATGGGGCAATGAAAAATATAGTCAAGATTTAAGTCCTAACACAAAAGACTACCCATACAGAAAATATGATATTACCGGCGGACAAATAAAAGACGCTTTAAATGGAATTGTATCTAACCCAAGACCTTTTTTAGTAGATGCCTGCTATATATACCTTTTCGGCATGGGCAGAAAGCGCTTTGCCGAAAATCCAGTAGATGATAAATTAATAGAACAAACGAACCCCAATGTAAAAAATACAACAGGCAATATTGAAGAAGATAGCCATAAGCTTTCGAAAATCAAGAACAGAAACAAAAAAAAGTCAATCTTAATAATTTTGGGAATTATCCTTTTAATTTCCATTAGTTTTTATACTGTTTGTTTATATAGTGAATCAAAAAAACTTTCTGCTGAATGGAGTATCTTAAAAAAGGATATGAATATTCTGCCCTACCAACCTTCAAAAAACGAAATTGATAGTTTGTCGGGAGTATGGATTTGTTATACAGGTTCGCCTCAAGCAAGGGTTTCTGATCCAAACAGATATCATAAAATAGTACCTAACATCTTATCTGTTGAATATAAAAATGGATACTTTTTATTCAATCGGTATGGTGCCAGTTTTGACCATATTGGATATATGCAATTCGAGTCGCCTGGCATCGTATCCATTCATTCAAGAGTTAAGAACAATGCTGATGTAACAGAGTCTCCAAGGCATTCCCTTATGAATATTTTTGACGACTCTCAGTATTTAACCGCCATCTCTTCTTCTTGGAATTTTGATGTTGGGAATAAAAATAAAATCATTGGTATTAGAGAAGTTTATCAAAAATTGGGTAGTGGGGGTAGTTTAAAAGAGGTTATTAACGAAGTAGAAAATGCAAGTTGTCAATGTAAAATCATTCGCTGGCAAAAAGAAAATGGTGAATTAAAATCATACTACCTAAAAAACGAAATATTAGACTCTTTAAAATTGCCAGAAATGCAATCTTTAATTGATGAAAAAAGCATTTTATTAATGAAGCCGCAACAAGGAATAATATTGTCAAAAGATACTCTGTTACAGAATTGATGCTATCAAAAGATCATCATGGCTTTGCTTTACTTAATGCATAAGCTGTAACATTAGATTTCTCAACTTCTGATAAATTTGCCTTTGATGCCATGCTCCTCATAATAGGCCCCCATTCTTTTACTGTAAAATGAGCCGGATTTTTAAAACCATGACAAGTCGTGCATTTTGTTGAATAAATCTGTTGCCCTTCAGTAACATTTCCAACCATTAATGAAAATGAATTAGTAGTAGTTGCTGGTTCATTATTAACTAATGAAAAAGATTGATTTTCTGAAGGTTTAATTGTTGAAGATATTTTTTTAGGGCTACAAGAAAAAAATGCAATGCCTGCAACAAATAGTATCAATATTCTTTTATTCATTTTTAAAATTTAATGTATTGAAGATGCGCCAAAATATTTATGCAAAATCTGAGGCAACTGAATTCCATCTTTTGTTTGATTGTTTTCCAATAAAGAGGCCACAATTCTTGGTAAAGCTAAAGAAGAGCCGTTTAATGAATGTAATAATTGTGTTTTGCCTTGATCATCTTTGTATCTGATCTTCATTCTGTTTGTTTGGAAAGTCTCGAAATTACTTACAGAACTAACTTCTAGCCATTTTTGTTGCGCGGCACTGTATACCTCAAAGTCGTAGGTTAATGCTGAAGTAAAACCCATATCGCCTCCGCATAAACGCAGTATTCTATATGGCAATTCCAATAAATTCAACAGCTTTTCTACATGTAATACCATGCTCTCCAAAACGGCATAACTATCTTGTGGTTTTACCATTTGAATAACTTCTACTTTATCAAATTGATGAACTCTATTAAGCCCCCTTACATCACTTCCAAAACTACCCGCTTCTCTTCTAAAACAAGGAGTATAAGCAGTCATCATTATTGGCAAATCTGAATCCTTGATAATTTCATTGCTGTATACATTGGTTACAGGCACTTCGGCTGTTGGAATTAAATACAGACCATCCGCAGTAATATGATACATCTGGCCTTCTTTATCTGGCAATTGACCCGTGCCATATGCTGTTGCTTCATTTACCATTAATGGGGGCATATATTCAACGTAACCCGCATCAGTATTGTAATCCAAGAAAAACTGAATCAATGACCTTTGTAATTTCGCGCCTTTCCCTGTATATAGGGGGAACCCGCTGCCAGCTATTTTTGCACCCGTTTCAAAATCAATTAAATGATAGTCCTTGATGATGTCCCAATGAGGCTTAGCTCCTTCATGCAATGTTGGCATTTGACCACCCTGTCTTACTACTTCATTATCTTCTGCCGACTTGCCTGCAGGTACAGACGAATGTGGTAAATTTGGCAAAAGCAATATGTTTTTTTGAAATTGCTTTTCTAAATCATCTAGTTTTTCTGTCTTATTTGCTAAATCGATTTTCAACTGTGATACTTCCTGTTTTTTTCCTTCTGCGATATCCTTTTCTCCTTTAGCCATTAACATCCCAATTTCTTTGGAAGCGCTATTAATTGATGCTTGAATGGTCTCAGTTTCATGTTTAACACCTCTTAATGCGTCATCTATTTCTAAAATAGTATCCACTATTTGAATATTTGAAAAATTACGAACAGCTAATCTTTGCTTAACTAACTCAATATTTTGGCGTATAAAATTTATTTGTAGCATATTTTATAAAAAAATTTTTTATTCAGTTTAGGTACAAAGATAATTGGGAATTGGTTATTCTTTACATTTGCACATGCAACAGATGGAAGAAGATTTGCAGGTTAGATGGCTAAAGCTCAGAATCAAGTTAAAAGAGCGCTTTGGAATTAAACCAGACATGAATGGTATTTTGTTGTTAATAGGGGTTCAAGAATTAGGTCAGGGGCCTCAGGAGTTCAGTAAAGAACAAAAGCAAGATTTAATGCATATTGCCATTTGCTCTGTTTTATTACCCAGTGGATATTATAGTATGGATGGTAATGATGAAGAAGGATGGCCTCACTTTACACAAATGAAAGCCCTGCCAGAATTTGATTTGTTTGAACAAGAAAACTTTTTAAAAGACCATGTTTTATTATATTTTCAATCTCAATCATTTATTTAATTATGAAATTAAATTATTTTAAAAAAATCATTTTTGCAACTTTAGTGTTGAATTTTTTATCCTTTGGAATTTTTGCTCAGCCCAAAAAACAGGTTCAATCCAAACCGTCTGATCCAACTGCAGGAAATACCAAAGTTAAAATCACAACTGATTTGGGGGTGATTGTAGTAAAATTATACGATGCATCCCCTAAACACAGAGACAACTTTGTAAAACTCGTTAAACAAGGGTTTTACGATAGTTTACTTTTTCATCGTGTAATTGAAGGTTTTATGATTCAAGGTGGTGATCCGCTAAGTAAAAATGCACAGCCTGGTGAAATGCTAGGTATGGGCGGACATGAAATGGAAAGAATCCCTGCAGAATTCAATCGCAATCTTATCCATAAAAAAGGCGCATTAGCTGCTGCAAGAGATGGTAACCCTGAAAAGGCGAGTAGTGCTTGTCAGTTTTATATTGTTCAAGGTAATCTCATTGACGACAACATGCTAAATTCAATGGGTCAACAAAAAGGTTATAGTTATACAGCCGAACAAAAAAATATATACAAAACTAAAGGAGGAACACCCTTTTTAGATATGGAATACACTGTATTTGGAGAAGTCATAAGTGGATTAGAGGTAATTGATAAAATTGCTGCTGTAAAAAAAGGTGGTAGCGACAGACCAGAAAATGACATCAGAATGAAAATGGAAGTTTTAAACATTAAATAATATAAAATGAATTACCCAGCACATTTAAAGTACACAAAGGATCATGAATGGATTCTTGTGGAAGGTAATACTGCAACTGTTGGTATTACAGATTTTGCACAAAGAGAATTAGGAGATATTGTTTTTGTTGATATCAATTCTGTTGGAAAACCTATGAAAGCAGAAGATGTTTTTGGAACGATAGAAGCCGTTAAAACAGTTAGTGATTTGTTTTTACCAGTTGATGGAAGCATAACGCTTGTTAACCCTTCAATTGATGCAAATCCAGAACTGGTAAATAAAGATCCTTACGGAGAAGGATGGATGATTAAAATGACAATAGACAATTTAGAGGATGTTGCAGGTTTAATGTCTGCCGAAGCGTATGCTCAAATTGTAGGTTAATTTAGTCAAGTATGTATAAATCTATATCAATTAAAAAATTCATACCGGGTATCATTTGGTTTATCATTGTATTGATATTGATTTGTTTGCCTGGTAAAGTCTTCCCAAAAGTGAAGCCTTGGTTTGAGGAATTAGACTTCGATAAAATTATACATATCACCATGTTTGGTATACTTAATTTACTTTTTGTAAGTCCATTATTCAAAAGCGATTTGAATCTTTCTAATAAAAAGAAATCAATTCTTTTTATTACTTTATTTTTTATTGGATGGGGATTTATTACAGAGTGCATACAACTTTTTGTACCCAAGAGAAGCTTTGATTTATTGGATTGGCTTGCCGACTCAATTGGAATATTAATTGTGTATTGGTTTTATTCAAAAAAGATAAATCGATTAGTTGTAACACTTTAATATTCAAATTTTGCTTGCTGCTTTTATAGAAATTCAGTTTTTATTTATCATTAATTAAATTAAAATGGAAAAAAAACCTTCAGAATCTTTGGTCATTATGACTGAATTGGTTTTGCCTAATGATACCAATAATTTTGGTAATTTGATGGGGGGAAGATTAATGTACTGGATGGATATTGCCGCTGCATTGGCAGCAGCTAAGCATTGCGCAGCTCCTGTGGTTACTGCTTCTGTTGATAATATTTCATTTGAATCTCCTATTAAAATTGGCAATGTAGTGCACATTGAAGCAAAAGTTTCAAGAGCCTTTAATACAAGTATGGAGGTTTTTTTAAAAGTGTGGGGTGAAGATCCTATTCAACAATATAAATACAAAAGCAATGAGGCTTATTATACTTTTGTAGCGCTCGATCCTAATGGAAAACCAAGGACCGTAAACACGCTTTCGCCAGAAACAAAAGACGAGATTTCTTTGTTCGATGGAGCCCTTCGTAGAAGACAATTAAGATTAATTTTGGGCGGAAAGTTAAAGCCCGAAAATGCACCTGAATTAAAAGCCTTGTTTGTAAAATAATTTTTGTGAGCCATAACAAACCATCAACCACTATTTCTTTTGAAGATACATCACTCGCATTTGCTTATAAATCAAATGGGCAATTAAAAAAAGCGCATTTTTTATTTTCACAAATGGGGAATCCATTTTTCTTAAAACTTGGATTAAAGTTGATGCCACTTGCGATAAAATTTAAGTTTCCGTTTATCAAGTCCATTATTAAAGCAACCATTTTTCAACAGTTTGTAGGTGGCGAAACGCTTGAAGAAACAGTAAGTGTTGCCAATGAATTGGAAAAATACAATGTAAAAGTTATTCTTGATTATGGTGTTGAAGGCGGAGAAGGTGAAGCAGCATTCGACAATGCCACAAAAGAATTTATATCTGTTATTGAATATGCAGCTACTCAATCTAATATACCTTTTATTAGCATCAAAATAACTGGCATCGCTCGTTTTGGTTTGTTAGAAAAGTTGAATGAGGTTATGCTAAAAAATATTGATGCGGATTTATTATCAAGACTTCAACTTGCGGCTAACCATTTAAGTGAGCATGAGAAAATTGAATGGGAAAAAGTAGTTTCAAGATTAGAAAAAATATGTATTGTTGCTCAAAAAAATAATATTTCTGTTTTAGTAGATGCCGAGGAATCTTGGATTCAAGAACCCATCGATGCCATCGCAATTGAAATGAGTATAAGATTTAATAAAGAAAAAGCAATTATCTACAATACTATTCAAATGTATCGTCATAGCCGTCTTGATTTTTTAAATAGCTCCCTCGCTATTACTTCAAATAATGGAGTTATAAATGGCGTTAAATTGGTTAGAGGGGCTTACATGGAAAAGGAAAGAAAAAGAGCGATTGAGAAAAATTATCTTTCTCCCATTCAAACATGTAAAGAGAACACCGACAAAGATTACAATGAAGCTTTGGAGTTTTGCATCAACAACTTAAAAGACTTTGCACTCATTGTTGCTTCTCACAATGAATACAGCAACCTTTATGCTACACAGTTACTGTCCGCCACCAATTTAGCAGCTAATCATGCAAACATACATTTTTCACAGCTCTATGGAATGAGTGACAACATAACTTTCAATTTAGCAAATGCAACTATTAGTGTGAGCAAGTATCTTCCATTTGGACCAATTAAAGATGTGATTCCATATCTTATGAGAAGAGCACAAGAAAACAGTTCGGTAGCTGGCCAAACAGGAAGAGAATTAAGCCTCATCAAAAAAGAACTGCAAAGAAGAAAATCAGTTGGAAAACTGTAGATTTATTTTAGCTCTATCACTTCGCAATTTTTTATATCATCGCCATCAATAGTAAACCTTATCAAAGTTCTTACTTTTTGCCATCCATGTTTTCCGGCTGCTCCAGGGTTCATATGTAGACAGCTGAGGGATTCATCATACATGATTTTCAAAATATGAGAATGCCCACTGATGAACAATTTTATTTGATTGTGGATTATTGATTGTTTAATTCCGGGCGCGTATTTACCAGGATATCCGCCAATATGTTGAAGCATAACTTTTACGCCTTCGCATTCAAATATCAAATTTTCAGGAAATACTGAACGGATCATTTGATTGTCAATATTTCCATAAACACCGCGAATAACTTTCTTGTCGTTACCAGTTTTTATTGATTCTATTAATTCTATGCTGCCAAAATCACCAGCATGCCATATTTCATCACAATCTTTAAAGTATTCAAAAACGGCGTTATCTAAATAACTATGTGTATCTGATAGCAATCCTATTTTGGTCACAATTTTTATTTTATGATTAAATTGATGATTGATTTTATTTCAATTCACCTAAATTTGAACGAAAGATAATATTCCTTTTTCATTTTGAAAGATTAAAATGATGTTATATGGCTCATTATAAAAAACTAGGTTCTATCCCTCACAAACGTCATACGCAATTCAGAAAACCGGATGGTAGTTTATATGCAGAACAGTTGTTTTCTACAGAAGGATTTTCAAACGACTACTCGCTTTTGTATCATACCTATGCGCCCACTTTAATCGTGAGTTGTGACGATCCAATTGATGTTACACCGATTGTTGCAGAAGAAAAAATGCTCAAGCATAGAAGCTTTGAGGGTTTTAATGTTAAGCCCGAGGCCGATTTTTTAGATAGCAGAAAAGCTGTTTTGGTGAATCAAGATTGTCACATTGTTTTAGCCGCTCCACAAAAAAGCATGACCGATTATTTTTATAAAAATGCGGATGCGGATGAAATGATTTTTGTTCATGAAGGAAGTGGCGTAATTAAAACTTGTTATGGCGAATTGAATTTTAGTTACGGAGATTATATTGTTTTACCGAGAGGTACCATCTATCAAATTCATTTCAATGATGAAAAAAACAGATTGTTTATTGTAGAGTCTTTTCATCCTATCAGATACCCAAAAAGATATACGAGTAGAAATGGGCAATTAATGGAACATGCTCCATTTTGTGAGCGAGATATAAGAGGACCTGAAAATTTAATTACAAAAGACGAAAAAGGAGATTTTATAATAAAAACTAAAAAGAAGGGACTTTTATATGGTATACATTACGGCACACATCCATTTGATGTAATTGGCTGGGACGGATGTTGCTATCCTTTCATATTCAGCATTCATGATTTTGAGCCCATAACAGGAAGGGTTCATCAACCACCTCCAGTACATCAAACATTTGAGACAGATGCATTTGTGGTATGCTCATTTGTTCCAAGATTATACGACTATCATCCACTATCAATTCCTGCCCCATATAATCACAGTAATATAGACAGTGATGAGTTAATCTATTATGTAGATGGGGACTTCATGAGCAGAAAACATGTAACTAAGGGAATGATAACACTTCACCCAGGAGGTATACCACATGGGCCACATCCAGGAACTGTTGAAAAAAGCATAGGCTCAAAAGAAACCAAAGAATTGGCGGTTATGGTAGATACTTTTAAGCCTTTGCAATTAACTAAAGTTGGTCTTGAAATTGAAAATGAAGGTTATGTTATGAGTTGGGCTGAATAAAATTATTAAGCCCCTAAAAAACCTCTCAATAAATTTCTTTGAGAAACATCTCTTAATCTGTCAATCGCCTTGTCTTTAATTTGACGAACACGCTCTCTTGTTAAATTGTACCTGGCTCCTATTTCTTCTAAGCTCATTGGATATTCTATTCCTATTCCATAAAAATACATGAGTACTTCTTTTTGTCGAGCAGTTAATGTATTGAGCGTTCTTGTTAATTCTGTATTTAGAGACTCATTTAACACTAAGTTTTCATCAGTTTCGTTGGCATTTTTATTTTCCATTAAATCGATATAATTGCCATCTTCTCCTTCAGATATTGGCTGATCCATGCTAATATGCTTGGCTGTCATTCCCAAAGTTGCAGCCACTTCTTCCGTTTCAACATCTAACATTTCAGCAATTTCTTCTGGTGTAGGTTCTCTTTCAAACGCTTGTTCCAATTGAGAATAGGCCTTTGAAATCCTTCCAGTTAAACCCACTTTATTTAAAGGAAGTCTTACAATTCTTGACTGTTCAGCTAATGCCTGTAAGATGCTTTGCCTGATCCACCAAACTCCATAAGAAATAAATTTAAAGCCGCGCGTTTCATCAAATCTTTGAGCTGCTTTTATTAACCCAAGATTTCCTTCATTGATTAAATCAGAAAGACTTAAACCCTGATTTTGATATTGTTTAGCAACTGATACCACAAATCTTAAATTAGCTTTAGTAAGTTTATCAAGTGCTTTTTGATCACCTTGCTTAATAAGAATAGCTAATTTAACCTCTTCTTCTGGGCTAATTAGTTCAACTTTACTGATTTCTTGTAAATACTTTTCTAAGCTTTCGCTTTCTCGATTGGTGATAGACTTGGCTATCTTTAACTGACGCATAGTAATGTGTTTTAAGGGTAAGCGGACGATTTTCTTTCACCTTAACGCATATTTTTACGTTTTAGTGCCTAAGATGAATATTTATATATTTTTTTCTTTATGATCATTAATTTTGAAAAAAATGAATTAATTATTTTTTCACGTCATTTTATTTTCTATTATTGCATTGAATTGGAAACAATAAACAAATGAGCAAGAAAGTTTTATTTACACTCGAATACCCTATTAGATGTTCACCTAGCATTTTGTATGAGTTTTTATCCAATCCTGCAAGTATGCAAGAATGGTTTGCTGATAAGGTTGATGAAAAAGATGGCATTTACTCTTTTTCATGGAATGGAAATGAGGAAAAAGCGGTTTTGCTTGAAAAAGAACTTGATAAATATATCCGATTCAGATGGACTCATATGGCTAAAGATGAATACTTTGAGTTCGCTATAAGTAAATCTGAAATAACGAATCAAACAATTTTAATCATAAAGGACTTTGCGGATAAAAAAGAAATTAAGGATCAAAGTCAACTTTGGGAATATCAAGTTAAAGATTTATTTCACAGGCTTGGAAGTTAACCCCTTTTTTAGTTTTCATAATTAGCTTAGTTAGGCCTTCAATTCTATTTTTTTCTTCTTTTTTACTTACGTAGTTAGTTCACAGAAAGAGTTATTTTTGTTGCTGACATCATGAAGAAATTAGACACTCTTATTTTCAAATCTTTTATTGGGCCGTTTATCATAACGTTTTTTATTGCATTCTTTGTATTAATGATGCAAAACCTATGGAAATATGTTGATGATTTAGTGGGAAAGGGACTCGATTTTTTTACAGTTGGGAAATTTTTATGGTATGCAAGCGCCTCTATGCTGATGCTTGCAATGCCAATTGCCATTCTGATTTCTTCCATTATGACTTTTGGGAATTTAGGCGAGCGCTTCGAATTAGTTGCCATAAAATCTTCTGGGATTTCTTTGCTCAGATTTATGAGACCATTAATATGGGTTTCGATTTTTTTGTGTGGAATAACTTTTGTATTTGCAAACTATGTGATTCCTTATTCAAATTTAAAATTTGTTACGCTTTATAGTGATATCTATTTTAAAAAGCCAGCACTAGATTTAAAAGAAGGTGTTTTTTATAAACACATTCCGAATTATTCTATTAAAGTAGGTAAAAAAGACCCTGATGGAAAAACCATTCATGACGTTTTAATTTATGAGAAAAATGATTTTGGACAAGATAATTGCATAGTAGCTAAAAAAGGGGTTATGCAAATTTCCAAAGATCAAAACTATCTGGAATTTATTTTAGAAAATGGTTGCAGATATGAATTAAAAGGGAATTTGGCCGATAATAATACAGAGTTTACAAGACTCTCCTTTAGAAGCTTTAGAAAACTTTTTGATATAAGTGTTTTAAAACAACAAGAAACAAGTGATAGTGTTTTTATGAAAAACAGCAGAATGCTTAGTTCCAGACAATTAGCAAATGGAATTGATTCATTGAAAATATTGCAACTGAACTTGAGAAAAAATATCACCCAGCAACTGAATGTGAATTTCAATATTAATAACATAAAAAATAATAAGTTTAAAAATCAGCAATCTCAAAAGATGAACTATGAGAATTTGTTTCCTGATTCTTTGAAATCTCAAATCAATCAACTTGCAATTAGCAAATTAAATATGATAAAATTAAATCTACAATCAAGTAATGAAGCCATCAACAACAATATAGCAGAGTTAAGGTCACATGAATTAGAATATCAACGCAAGTATTCACTATCGTTAGCTTGTTTAGTGTTGTTTTTTATTGGTGCTCCACTTGGGTCAATAATCAGAAAAGGAGGATTAGGAATGCCTTTGGTTGTTGCAATCGTTTTCTTTTTAATTTTTCATCTATTGATGATGTTTGGCGAAAAGTTTGTAAAGGAAGGAATTACTAGTCCATTTATAGGTATGTGGCTGCCTATACTAGTGCTTACCCCTGTCGGAATATTTCTTACCTATAAATCTATGAATGATTCACAATTGTTTAATGCAGAATTATATTCACGCTTTTTTAAAAAAATAAGTGGTATTATCACAAAAAAGAAAATATGAATCAAAAAACATACGAATTTAAAAGAAGGCGATTTTTAAAATTAACAAGCTTAAGTTTAGCAGGTAGTTTAATTAACATGACTGGCTTTGCGAAATTGTTGCCTGTCATCAAAAATAAAAATTTATATAACGAAATAGGATTTACTCAGCAAGAATTGCCTTATTCATACTCAGCATTGGAAGATATCATTGATGCTCAAACAATGGAAATTCATTATTCCAAACATGCTGCAGGTTATGCAAAGAATTTGCAAGATGCTTATACAGCTGAGCATGTGAATACAAAAATTACTATTGAGCAATTACTTCGCGATATTGGAAAGTATTCCATTAAAATGAGAAATAACGCTGGAGGTCATTTCAATCATGAAATGTTTTGGAAATGTATGAGGCCAAAAACAATTAATAATCTTCCTTCCGGAGAACTTTTAAAATTAATTGAAAGAGACTTTTCCACATTTGAAAACTTTAAGTCGCAATTTTTAGAAGCAGGAAAAAATAGATTTGGAAGTGGTTGGGTATGGTTATTAAAAAACGACAAAGGAAAATTACTAATAAGTTCAACAACTAATCAAGACAATCCCTTCATGAATATTGAAGCTGTTGAAGAAAAAGGATATCCATTGTTATGTTTAGATGTGTGGGAACATGCTTATTATTTAAAATACCAAAACAAGCGTCTGGACTACATTTCAGGCTGGTGGAATCTTGTTAACTGGGACTATGTATCATTCAGATTGAAAAGCAAAAGTTAACTCTATGCTTCCCAAAATAGACTCAGCCTCTGCAAGAATTCAATTTTCAAAGAATCGTGCAAAGGCTGATAAGTTGACAAGCAATCGGAGAACAAATGTAGAGGTAGTTTTTTAAAAAAAACAAAAAATAATTAACTTTTTTTGCACAAAATCTATTTTATCCCGTCTCAATTCAAAATTATACTTTTGTTTTACATTTATTAATATTAATTACTTATGGAAAATTGGAAATCGTATCAAGAATCTAATAAACAAAGATTTTTAGATGAGTTGCTTGCATTATTAAGAATACCTAGTGTAAGTGCGAAAAAAGAACACGCTGGCGATATGATCGCTTGTGCAGAAGCATTTAAAAAACAATTACTAGAAGCAGGGGCAGACAAAGTTGAGATTTACCCAACTGAGGGGCATCCAATTGTATATGCAGAAAAAATCTTTGATCCTTCAAAACCAACTGTTTTGGTTTATGGTCATTATGATGTGCAGCCAGCAGAACCGTTGGAATTATGGAATCATGGACCATTTGATCCAACAATAGTAGATGGAAAAATTTTTGCAAGAGGGAGTTGCGATGATAAGGGGCAAGTATACATGCATGTGAAGGCTTTTGAAACAATGATTCAAACCAATTCAATGTACTGCAATATTAAATTTTGTATCGAAGGAGAAGAAGAAGTAGGATCACCAAACTTAGGGAAATTCGTTTCTGCAAATAAAGAATTATTAAAAGCAGATTGTGTATTAATAAGTGATAGTGCTATGATTAGTTTAGAAAATCCTAGCATAGATATTGGAGTAAGGGGACTAAGTTATATTGAATTGGAAGTTACAGGACCAAACAGAGATTTACATAGTGGTGTATATGGAGGAGCTGTAGCAAACCCAATTACAATTTTATCAAAGATGATTGCATCTTTACATGATGAAAACAATCATATTACAATTCCAGGATTTTATGATGATGTATTAATCGCTACTGAAGAAGAAAGAGCCTTAATGTCTAAAGCTCCTTTCAATGAAAAAGAATATGCTGCAGATTTGGGTGTTAATGAATTGTGGGGTGAAAAAGGATTTACAACAAATGAAAGAACAGGTATTCGACCAACTTTAGAATTAAATGGAATTTGGGGTGGTTATACAGGAGAGGGTGCCAAGACTGTGTTGCCCTCGAAAGCATTTGCGAAAATATCAGCAAGGTTAGTCCCAAATCAACAATCTAATAAGATTACAGAAATTTTGATTAATCATTTGACAAAGATTGCACCTCCATATGTAACTGTAAAAGCATCTTTACATCATGGTGGTGAACCCTATATTACTCCAATTGATAGCAAAGCCTATCAAGCTGCAGCAAAAGCAATGGAAACGACTTTTGGAAAAGCACCAATACCTGTGAGAGGCGGAGGAAGTATTCCTATTTGTGCATTATTTGAAAAAGAATTGGGCATTAAAATTGTTTTCATGGGTTTTGGTTTAGATAGTGATAACCTTCATAGTCCCAATGAAAAATACGATTTAGCAAATTATTATAAAGGCATAGAAACAATCCCATATTTTTATAAGTATTTTGCTGAGATGTAATATTGTTTACCACTATTAAATTAAAGAAATGAATAACAAAAAATTGATTTACTTATTGATTTTGATTTTTTCAATAGGTGCTATTTCGTTGAGTTTTAAAAATTCTCCCAAATTAATTTGCACACAAATGTTTGTCAATTACCCCAATGGGCCAACTTCTAACATGGGTTTAGGATATACAGGTGCTTCTTGGGATAATAGTGGCAAAACTTGTAGCGCATCTGGTTGCCACTCCAATAATGGAGGTTACAATACAACTGTTGCTGTATCACTATTAAATGCATCTTCTACAGCTGTTACTCAATACACACCTGGACAAACATATAATTTTCAAATAACTGTTACAGCAAATTCAGGCACTCCTGCAAAGTTTGGATTTAATGCAATGGCTGTAAAATCAAGCTTACATACTACAATTGGGACATGGGGAACATCACCAACTGGAACAAAAAAATCTACAGGAAATAATGGAATTATTTATTTAGAACAATCATCAGGAAGAAATGCAACAGGAAGCACTCCAAAACCTTATTACACCGTAACTTTCCCATGGACAGCTCCTGCTAGTGGCACAGGATCTGTTACTTTTTATGCTGGAGGAATGGCTACAAATGGTTCTACTACCAACGGTGATGGCATAGCCACGCCTGTTAGTTTAACGGTTACCGAATTTGTTCCATTACCATTAACCATTACTAACTTATATGCCGAGAAATCTGCTTCCACTATTTTATTGAAATGGGATACAGAAAGCGAGCAAAATATTAAAAACTATCAGATTCAAAGAAGTGTTGATGGGATAAATTTTTCAACGATCGGTAATGTTCAATCTAATTCAACAGCATTAAATAATAATTATCAATTCATTGATATAAAGCCTGAGTCGGGTAACAACTTTTATAGGATCGTAATTAATGAAATGAATGGCAATTATACCTATTCTAAAATTGTAGAGTCTAATTTTATCACTTCAGCTAATTTTAATATTAAATTCAATCCTGTGAAAGATGTTATACAATTAGATGGTTACGAGAGTTATAATTACAAAATAATCAACTTCAACGGACAACAAATTTCACAGGGAATAATTCTTTCAAACACTATAGATGTAAGTCAACTTAATAGAGGTAATTATTCATTACTGATTATGAATAAAAATGGATCAACTAAAAGTTGCAGATTTACGAAACTTTAATTGTTTACGCTTATAAAAAACCCCACCATTTAAATGGCGGGGTTTTTTGATTCAGTATTTTGATGTCTATGATTCATCGTGCTCTGAGCTGTCGCTTTTTGGCTCATCTGTACTAATTGCATTTTCATCTTCTTTTACCTCTAAACCCTCCCTTTGTTCTGGATTGATTACAGTGGCTTTTACTAATTCCTCCATCATCACTTCATTTATTTTTGGCAGTTCATCTGAACTGTTAATTCCAAAATAATCCATAAATGACTTAGAAGTGGCATAGATCAAAGGCTTTCCTACAGCATCCTCATTTCTACCAGAAATAATTATCAAATCTTTCTCCAATAATTTCTGAACAGCATAATCACAATTAACGCCTCTTATAGATTCAATTTCGCTTTTTGTAATGGGTTGCTTATATGCAATAATGGCAAGTGTTTCCAACGAAGCCGATGATAGTCTTTTTAAAAACTTATCGCCATTTAAAAGAGCTACAGTTTTATGGTATTCTGCTTTTGTAAGAAATTGCCACCCTCCTCCACTTTGCTTCAATTCAAAAGCATAAAATTCTGTTTGATATTTTTCTTTGATGCCTTGAACTGCAGATTCAACCTGATCTAAACTAGCTCTGTCTTCTATGAAACCTAATGCATTATTAACTAGTTCATGCAACTCTTCAAAAGAAAGTGCTTTGTCACTTGCAAAAATCAACGCTTCAATATGTGGTATTATTTGAGAAATTTCCATAAAAGAATTTTTTCTGTTCGACAAACAAAATTGTCTATCAGATTTTTAACCTTGTAATGCAGCTGCTCCACTTACAATTTCTGTTAATTCTGTAGTAATTGCTGCTTGACGAGCTCTGTTATAACTGATTTTTAGAGATTTCAATAATTCATTAGCATTATCACTTGCCTTATCCATAGCTGTCATTCTAGCGCCATGCTCACTTGCGTTTGCATCAAGAACCGCTTTGAATAATTGAGTATTCAAAATCTTTGGCATTAATTCAGCAATTAAAACCTCTTGATTTGGCTCAAAAATAAAATCAGATTTTTTTGAATTTTTTTCAGTTGCCACTTTTTGTATCGGCAAAAAAGGTTCTGCTATATATACCTGTGAAGCGGCATTTCTAAACTCACTGTAAATAATTTCAACAGCATCTACTTCTTTATTAGCAAATGCATCTGTAGCATATTTCGCCGCAGATTGAACAGTTTCAAACTTTAAATTGGTAAAAAGATCCCAATAATTATTTATTACATGATAACCGTTTTTTGTAAAATGCTCATACCCCTTCTTGCCAATAGTTAATATTTTGACATTACCCTTGCTAGATTGAGTAGAATATTTTTCTTTAATTAATTGCTTTGTTAGCTTAATCAAATTGCTATTATATCCTCCGCACAAGCCCCTATCACTTGTAATTGCTATAATCAGTACGTTTTCAACGGGCCTTTCATTAGCTAAATCCATTGACATATCCCCTTCACTACTGCTAACTATATTGCTTAGCATCTCTTGTAATTTTTTTGCATAAGGGCGCATTTGTGTAATGGCATCTTGAGCACGACGTAATTTAGCCGCACTTACCATTTTCATTGCCTTAGTAATTTGCTGAGTGCTTTGAACACTTTTTATTCTATTTCTTACTTCTTTTAATGCACCACTCATTTTTATATCAATTTGAGAAATTAAACATATAAGCAAAAACCCTTGCTCGAGTTGCAAAAGTAGGGTAAATGGCAAACAAATCCATTGAAAAAAACGGATAATTTCACTAAATCTTTCCTGTCCACATATCTCTATAATTTACGCTTAAGTAGTTGTAAAAACATAAGAATCACTTGGCCGAAAATGTAAATTATTTACTTTTTTAAATAAATAGCTCAGGATTTTGTTATGAATAACTCTTTTAAAATGACTTTATCAGTAAAAACTTCCTTTACCTTTGCCCCCTGTCAATTTGACTTCAAAAATCGTAGCATTATTTTTGACTTATTAGGCAGAACAAAATAAAACAAGTTAATATTTAAGTTTTAAAACATGATAGGATTTATTTCAAAACTATTTGGCGGAAGTAAAAGTGAAAAGGATGTAAAAAAAATCACTCCACAGATTCAGCAAATCAACCAATATTTTTCTCAGTACAATTCCCTTTCAAATGATGATTTAAGAAGTAAGACTTTTGAATTCAAAGATCGAATCAAAGCGCATCTAGAAGAAATAAACAAGCAAATTGAAGAAAAAAATATTGAAGCTGAAGCATTACCATCTGAAGAAATTGATAGCAAAGACAAGATTTACACTGAAATAGACTCATTAAAAAAAGAAAGAGACCAAAAAATTGAAGAAATATTACTTGAAATTTTACCTGAAGCATTTGCTTTAGTTAAAGAAACAGGTAATCGATTTAAAGAAAACGAAACCATCATTTCTCAAGCTACTGACCTAGACAGAACATTAGCTACTAAGAAAGACTATATCACCATTGAAGGCGAAAAGGCAATTTTTAAAAATACCTGGAATGCAGCTGGCAGTATTGTTAAATGGAACATGGTGCATTATGACGTTCAGTTAATTGGTGGCGCTGTTTTACATTCCGGAAAAATTGCAGAGATGGCAACCGGGGAAGGTAAAACTTTAGTAAGTACTTTACCTGCCTATTTAAATGCGCTTGCAGGTGAAGGTGTTCATATAGTTACAGTGAATGATTACCTCGCAAAAAGAGATAGTGAATGGAATGGACCCATTTTTGAGTGGCTGGGCTTAACCGTAGATTGTATAGATAAGCATCAACCCAATAGCGACGCCAGAAGAAATGCATATAATGCTGATATTACTTATGGTACCAATAATGAATTTGGTTTTGATTATTTAAGAGATAACATGGTGCATCGTCCTGATGAAATGGTTCAACGCAAACATCATTTCGCAATGGTAGATGAGGTTGATAGTGTTTTGATTGATGATGCCAGAACACCCTTGATTATTAGTGGTCCTGTTGGCCATAGCGATAATACTCAACAATTTTTTGATTTAAAACCAAGAATTGAAAAGTTGGTGGAAGCTCAGAAAAAAGCAGTCAATCAATATTTAATTGAAGCCAAGAAAAAAATCGCTGAAGGAAATGACGACCCTAAAGACGGAGGGTTGGCGCTCATGAGAGCACATAGAGGACTCCCAAAAAACAGTGCTTTAATCAAATTTTTGAGTGAGCCGGGCATGAGAGTAAAACTTCAGAAAAGCGAAAACTATTACCTCGCTGATCAAAAGAAAGAAATGCCAAAAGTAGATGCCGAATTGTTTTTTGTAATTGATGAAAAAAACAATCAGGTTGATCTTACTGAACAAGGATTAAATCTTATTACTAAAAGCGGAGAAGACCCTACTTTCTTTGTACTACCTGATATTGCTGTTAAGTTATCCTCCATTGAAAAATCAAGCCTTAGCAGTGAAGAAAAAGTTCAGCAGAAAGATTCGCTGATTAATGAATACTCTCAGAAAGCAGAAAGAATACACACTGTTCAACAACTTTTGAAAGCTTATACTTTATTTGATAAAGATGTTGATTATGTTGTAATGGAAGGTGCTGTAAAAATCGTGGACGAACAAACAGGTCGTATTCTTGATGGCAGAAGATACTCTGACGGATTGCACCAAGCTCTTGAAGCAAAGGAAAATGTAAAAATTGAAGCTTCCACACAAACATACGCTACTGTTACATTGCAGAATTATTTCAGAATGTATCACAAACTTGCTGGAATGACAGGTACTGCAGAAACCGAAGCAGCAGAATTATGGAGTATTTATAAATTAGATGTTGTTACAATTCCTACTAACGTTACGGCTATACGAAAAGATGAGCAGGATATGGTTTATAAAACCAAAAGAGAAAAATATAAAGCCGTTATTGATGAAATAGAAACATTGCGCGCAGCTAAAAGGCCTACATTAGTTGGGACTACTTCAGTGGAAGTAAGTGAATTATTAAGTAGAATGCTAAAGCAAAAAGGAATTCCTCATAATGTTTTAAATGCAAAGCAACACTCAAAAGAAGCACAAGTAGTTGCAGAAGCTGGATTAGCTGGTGCAGTTACTATTGCAACAAACATGGCGGGCAGAGGTACCGATATCAAACTTGGACCTGGTGTTAAAGAAGAAGGTGGACTTGCAATTTTGGGTACAGAAAGGCATGAAAGTCGTCGTGTAGACAGACAGTTGCGCGGTCGTGCTGGTCGTCAGGGTGATCCAGGAACTACAAACTTTTTTGTGTCGTTAGAAGATGATTTAATGAGGATGTTTGGAAGTGAAAGAATAGCTGGGTTAATGGATAGAATGGGTTATAAAGAAGGAGAAGTGATTCAGCACAGCATGATTACAAAAAGTATTGAAAGAGCTCAGAAAAAAGTAGAAGAAAATAATTTTGGTATTCGTAAGAGACTGCTTGAATATGATGATGTAATGAATAAACAAAGAAATGTTGTTTATACAAAAAGAAGTCATGCATTATTCGGTGAAAGACTTGCATTGGATTTAGACAACGCCTTCTATGCAGTTGTTGAATCACTTGTGTTTGGAGGAAAAGATACAAGCAATTATGAAAGTTTTAAACTTAATGCGATAACACAACTAGGTTTAGAAACAAACATCACTCAAGAAGAGTTTGAAAAAACTGAAGAAGCAATTTTAATTCAACAATTGTATGGAGAAGCAATTGCTCATTACAATGAAAGAAAAAAATCAATAATAGAACAAACTTCACCTGCCATCAAAAATATCAGAAAAGAACAAGGAAATCAGATAGAAAATGTTTCGGTTCCCTTTACAGATGGCAAAAAAGGCATTCAATCTCTGATGAAGCTCGATAAATATTTTGAGACTGAAGGCAAAGAAATAATGAATGCTTTGGAGAGAAATATTACTTTGTCTATAATAGATAATGCGTGGAAAGAGCATTTACGCGCTATGGATGATTTGAGACATAGTGTGCAAACAGCAGGATACGAACAAAAAGATCCACTTGTTATTTATAAAATAGAAGCATTCAATGCTTTTAAGCAAATGAATGATGAAGTAAATAAAGAAATTGTAAGTTTTCTATGTCATGCTGTAATTCCTTCTGAAAATAATAATAGCAATAATATTAAAGAAGGCAAAGAGCGTAAAACAGACATGAGTAAAATGAATATCAATAAGGCAGAAATTGATGATGCTGGGCAAGATTACGCTGCAAATGAAAGAGACTATTACGATCCCTCTACTCCCATTAAACAAGACCCAATTAGAGTTGAGCCAAAAATTGGCAGAAATGATGCATGTCCTTGTGGGAGTGGAAAAAAATACAAAAATTGTCATGGCAAAGATGCTTGATAATTAAAATAAATTTTTTTGTGAAAAAAATACTTTTGTTTTTCCTGTTTATCAATGGAATAGTTTCAAGTGTTGAAGCACAGGAAATTATTTCCGATACAATTACGGGCACCAATTCAGTAATTCACAAAGATGAAAGAATTGATTTACTCAGTAATAAAATGATAGAATACAATCAATATCTTTCTACAAAAACTAAAATGGTGAACGGTTGGCGATTGATGTTGCTCAATACAACCGACAGAGCTTTGGCCATGAAAATCAGAACTACACTACTACAAAAATTTCCAGACCAAAAAGTATATCTTGTTTTCTTGTCTCCTTATATCAAATTAAAATTTGGAAATTTCACTGACAAGGCCGAGGCTGAAAAACTAAGAATGCAATTAATAGATATGAAATTAGTTGATGGAAATATTTATATTGTAAATGATAGTGTAGAACAAAAGCCATCTGCAAAAACAATGATCAACGCTGAAGATTAATTTATTTTATTTGGTCATTAATACCTGAAAATCAACTCCCTAAACAATTTTATTTTAGTAACTTGCACCCAATGCATAATGAACTAGTTTTTTTACAAAAACTTTTTTTTTAAGTTATTAAAAACAGAATTATGGCAAAAGAATTTCGTAAACAGGAAGCGTTAGAATATCATGCAAAAGGCAGGCCTGGAAAGATTGAAGTTGTTCCATCAAAAGAAGCAAAGACACAAAGAGATCTCTCACTAGCATATTCTCCAGGAGTTGCTGAACCTTGTAAAGAAATTGCAGCAAACCCCGATGATGTTTATAAATACACAGCTAAAGGAAACTTAGTTGGCGTTATTAGCAATGGATCAGCTGTACTTGGTTTAGGAAACATAGGACCAGCCGCAGGCAAGCCTGTTATGGAAGGGAAAGGTGTTTTGTTTAAAATTTTTGCTGATATAGATGTGTTTGATATTGAAATAGATGAAACAGATCCGGTTAAATTTGTTCAAATTGTAAAATCACTTGAGCCAACTTTTGGTGGTATAAATTTAGAAGATATAAAAGCACCTGAGTGTTTTTATATTGAACAGGAATTAAAAAAACAATGTAATATTCCTGTTATGCACGATGACCAGCATGGTACAGCCATCATTTCATCTGCTGCACTCATCAATGCATTAGAAATTCAAAAAAAGAAAATAGATAGAGTTAAGATAGTGGTAAATGGAGCCGGCGCTGCAGCCATGGCCTGCATTAGATTATACGAATCGCTTGGTGCAAAACCTTCCAATTTTATTTTATTCGACAAAGATGGATTGTTATACAAAGGGCGCCCTGACATTGAGGATTTTAAATTGCCATTTTGTGTTGATTTAAAATATAAAGGACTAACACTAGACAAAGCCATGAAAGACGCTGATGTGTTTCTTGGTTTAAGTATTGGGAATGTTGTTACACAGGATATGATTAAATCTATGGCGAGAAACCCTATTGTTTTTGCAATGGCAAATCCCGATCCTGAAATCACTTACGACAAAGCCATGTCGGTTAGAAAAGATTTGATTATGGCTACTGGCAGAAGTGATTATCCCAATCAGGTAAACAATGTATTGGGGTTTCCTTATATTTTTCGTGGTGCGCTTGACGTTAGGGCTAAACAAATTAACGAGGCCATGAAACTTGCGGCTGTTCATGCATTAGCTGAATTAGCCAAATCTGCTGTTCCAGATATTGTGAATCTTGCTTACAACGACAATAGCATTTCATTTGGACCAACTTATATTATCCCAAAACCATTTGATCCAAGATTATTAGCTACCGTTGCTCCAGCAGTTGCTAAAGCAGCTATGGATAGTGGTGTGGCTAGAATTAGTATTACGAATTGGGAAGAGTATGCTATTGAACTCAACAAAAGACTAGGACTCGATAATCAGTTGAGTAGAGTGCTCATCAACAAAGCAAAAAACAATCCTAAGAGAATCATTTTTGCTGATGCTGAAAATTTAAAAATATTAAAAGCAGCGCAACAAGTACTTGAAGAAGGAATTGGATTTCCTATATTATTAGGAAGCGTGAAAAAAATTCAAGAAATAGCAGATGCTAATTCAATTGACATTGAGGATATGCCCATAATAAATCCTCAAGATGATGAGCATGATGAATTGAGAAAAGAATTTGGAGAAATCTTTTTCTCTAAAAGAAACAGAAAAGGAGTTAATAGATATGAGGCATACAAAGCAATGAAAGACCGAAATCATTTTGGTTGCATGATGCTTGAAACAGGCGAGGCTGATTGTATGATTAGTGGATTAAGTAAAAATTATCCTGAAACCATTAGACCAGCCTTACAAATAGTTGGAACAGATACCGGCGTTAAAAAAATTGCAGGGATGTACTTGTTGTTTACAAAAAGAGGTCCGTTGTTTTTAGCAGATACCATTGTAAACTTCAATCCTACTGCTGAAGAACTAGCAGAAATAACCATTTTAGTAGCTAAAGAAGTAAAACAATTTAATATCACTCCAAGAATTGCTATGCTTTCTTATTCAAACTTTGGAAGCAGCAATGCGCCAGAAGCTGTGTTAGTGCGTCAGGCAAGAGAACTGGTTAAACAAAAGCAACCCAATTTAGTATGCGATGGTGAAGTACAAGGACTAGTTGCATTTAACAAAGAAATTCTGAAAGAAAATTATCCATTTACAGAATTACTAAATGGAGAAGTGAATACATTAATCTTCCCAAATCTAGCTGCTGGTAATATCGCACACAATCTTTTACAGGAGATAGGCGGTGCCGATAGTATAGGCCCTATTTTATTGGGATTAAAAAAACCAGTGCATGTATTGCAACTTGGAAGTTCCATTCGTTCTATTTTTAACATGGTTGTTATTGCTGTGGTAGATGCGCAAACAAAAAATAAAACCAATGCTCAAGAAGCAGTTAAAAAAAGCAAGTGGTGGAAACGAAAATCTAAATAAACAACAAAAATGAATTTCTTCAGTCACTTTGGTGCCTACGTTATGATGATCAGGGATATGTTTCATAAACCCGAGAATCCGAAATTGTATTGGAAAGAATTCATGCACCAATGTGTTGAAATAGGCATTCGTTCTCTGGGTATTGTTTGTATTATTTCTGTTTTTATGGGGGCTGTTAGTGCTTTGCAAACAGCCTATCAAATTAGCAGTCCGCTGGTATCAAAATATATTATCGCTCAAATCATTAGAGACACAGTAATTTTAGAATTCTCTCCTACTTTGATTTGTGTAGTATTAGCGGGTGTGGTGGGAAGCAAAATCGCTTCAGAATTAGGCAACATGCGTGTTAGCGAACAAATAGATGCACTCGAAATAATGGGAATAAACACAAAAACATATTTAATACTTCCTAAAGTTGCGGCTGCTGTTTTTACTATTCCGATGTTAGTGGTTTTATCAATGGTATTAGGTGTTTTAGGTGGCAGAATGACCGTATCATTAGCAGGTATTATTTCAACAGATACTTATGATAAAGGACTGATTGAGCTTTTCAAACCCTATAATGTATTCTTTGGACTAACAAAATCATACACATTTGCTTTTTTAATAAGTTCAATTCCTGCTTATTTTGGATATAATGTAAAGGGCGGCTCCCTTGAAATTGGCAGAAATAGTACTACATCCGTAGTAGTTAGTTGTGTGGTAGTTTTATTGGCCGACTATATCTTAGCAGCTTTACTTTTATAAATTATGATTGAATTTAAAAACATAGTTAAACGATTTGAAGACAAGCTAGTACTTGATAACGTAAGTCATGTAATGAAATCCGGCATGTCTAATTTAATTATTGGTACAAGCGGTAGTGGTAAAACTGTATTACAAAAATGTTTAGTAGGATTGTTTGAACCTGATGAAGGTGATATCATTTACGATGGTAAAAGTTTTACTAAAATGGATGATGAAGAAAGAAAGTTATTACGACAACAAATTGGCATGTTGTTTCAAGGCTCTGCTTTATTTGATAGTATGACTGTTCAAGAAAATGTGAAGTTTCCATTAGATATGTTTACGAATGATTCAAATCAACAAAAACTTAAGCGTGTGAATGAAGTACTAGAAAGAGTGAATTTAATAGGCGCAAATAAAAAATATCCATCAGAAATTAGTGGGGGTATGAAAAAAAGAGTAGGTATTGCTCGAGCGATTGTACTCAATCCGAAATTTCTTTTTTGTGATGAGCCAAATTCCGGTTTAGATCCACAAACTTCTATGTTGATTGATAAATTAATTTATGACATTACCAAAGAAAACAACATTACAACTATTATCAATACCCACGATATGAATAGTGTGATGGAAATAGGTGACAATATTCTTTATTTGAAAAATGGGAAAAAAGAATGGAGTGGTAATAGCAAAGACATTATTTTCTCAGAAAATAAAAATTTAAATGAATTCATATTTGCCTCAGAATTTTTACAGGATGCTAAGCAAATGAGGATGATGGAATTGAAGAAGTAGTGCATTTATTACAATAAAGAGGTTTCAAAAATGGGCTAAGACCCCTATCTTTGCAAAAATTTATTTTTCAACTTTCTTAATAAATATCATGTCAGTTTTAGTAAACAAAAATTCTAAAGTTATTGTACAGGGTTTTACCGGTACGGAAGGTACATTTCATGCTACACAAATGATTGAATATGGAACCAATGTTGTAGGTGGCGTAACTCCAGGTAAAGGCGGTTCTACTCATTTAGAAAAACCAGTTTTTAATACCGTTGCAGAAGCAGTTAAAACTGCAGGAGCAAATGTAAGTATCATATTTGTTCCCCCTGCATTTGCAGCAGATGCTATTATGGAAGCTGCTGAAGCGGGTATTGAATTAGTAGTTTGTATTACTGAAGGAATTCCTGTTCAGGATATGGTTAAAGTGAAAAGTTATTTAAATGGTACTAAAACAAGACTAATTGGACCAAATTGTCCTGGTGTAATTACTGCAGAAGAATGCAAAGTGGGGATTATGCCTGGGTTTATATTTAAAAAAGGTAGAATAGGAATCGTTTCAAAATCTGGAACATTAACCTACGAAGCAGCAGATCAGGTGGCAAAAGCAGGTTTAGGAATTTCTACAGCTATTGGAATAGGTGGCGATCCAATTATTGGAACCACAACTAAAGAAGCGGTTGAGTTATTAATGAACGATGATGAAACTGACGCAATTGTTATGATAGGTGAAATTGGTGGTGGAATGGAAGCAGAAGCCGCACATTATATAAAATCTACAGGCAACAAAAAGCCAGTTGTAGGTTTCATTGCCGGACAAACAGCTCCTCCAGGTCGTCGTATGGGACACGCTGGTGCAATTGTTGGTGGTGCCGACGATACAGCAGAAGCTAAAATGAAAATCATGGGAGAATGCGGAATACATGTAGTAGCTAGTCCTGCAGATATTGGAAAAACAATGGCAGAAGCAATAAAAAAATAATTCTTTAAAAGATATTATTACAATAATTAGAATTCAATAAAAAATAGCGTCGAAAAATTTCGGCGCTATTTTTTTGAATAATTATTAATTTTATGATTATGAAAAATGAACAAACGTATAACATTCCTATAAAGTACAGAAAAATGGAAAACCTACATATCGTTTTTTGGCTTTTCAAAGATATAGCCTGGTGTATGATATGGAAACCTTTGGGATTAATAATGATTGTGCCTACCCTAACAATATCAATTATCATTGCATGGAGAACCCGCCAATATATGAGTGAGCTTTGTCATAATGTTGCCATCACAGTTTGGATAAGTGCGAATAGTTATTGGATGATTAGTGAGTTTTTTAAATTTGATTCAATTCCATTATTTGGAGATTATACATACAAGCATTTAGCAATTATACCCTTTTTTATGGGCGTATTTTGTTTGGCATTTTACTATTTTTTCTGGAAACCAACTCATAAAGACGAATTGGACACTTTATAAATTGATATTCTTAATAAGTTTTGTGTAATTGATTTAAGAGAAAAAAATGAATTTTACACAGCTAGAATTTTAAAAAGACACTTAAGTTCTTGTTTGTAATTGAATAGAAGCATATATTTGCACTCACTTTAAAAATAAGTGAATGGTGCGGTAGCTCAGTTGGTAGAGCAATGGACTGAAAATCCATGTGTCGCCGGTTCAACCCCGGCCCACACCACTTTTAAGGGCTGATAATCAACTAAATTACTGATTATCAGCCCTTTTTGTTTGCAAAATAATGTAAATAAGTGCACTATAATGCACCCTTTTGGAGCACTGTCGGAGCACCAGATTTTCACCCTCCCAGCTCGTGCTAAATTGCTTC
>CANGGD010000010.1 GCA_947453295.1 Chitinophagaceae bacterium
CTGTCTTGCAATACAAATAAAAACAATCCATTTATCAGTAAAAACAAAACAATAGCAATGTATCCGGTTAAGCTACTAAAAAATTGATTGCATTCTTTTTTACAAATACTCCACATAATTTAAAATATGTGTGCAATTTACTGCTAATGGACTAAAATGAGCCAAATTCCTGAATTTGAACCTTAAAATTATTTTTTGTTTGCATGAATGATTTTGTTCTGAAATAATTTGAAAAGATTCTAATATTCAATGTTTAAATGAAGTAAACAAATTTTTTTATGGATGTAGCGCATTAAAAACTATTGCAGCCTTAGCTTTTCCAATCGATTTTTCTAACTCCGCCAATGGAATTGATTTTATTTTTTTTACAGATTTATATTGCTGTAAAAGCAAATCAGATGTGGCCTTACCTATCCCAACAATTTTTTCAAGTTCATTTTCAATAGCAGATTTACTTCTTTTCAATCGATGAAAAGTGATACCAAATCTATGTACCTCATCTCTGATAAATCGAATTAAATTAAGACTTTTACTTTCCCAGGGAAGCTGAAGTGAAACCGGATTGCCTGGAAAAAAAATCTCTTCTTTATTTTTCGCCAACCCTACAACTGTAACCTTTCCTTGTATTTCCAACTCCATGATACTCTCCATAGCTGCACCCAATTGCCCTTTGCCCCCATCAATGATAATCAACTGTGGTAAAGGCAACTGCTCCTCCAGCACTCTTTTATATCTTCTAAAAACAATTTCTTTCATAGAAGCAAAATCATTTATCCCCTCAACAGTTTTTATATTAAATCTTCTGTAATCTTTTTTACTCGGTACGCCATTTTTAAAACACACCATAGCCGCAACAGGATTAGTTCCATGTAAATTGGAATTATCAAAACACTCAATATGCAAAGGGGTTTCTGTTAGTTGCAGTTCGTCTTTTATATTTTCCAATACTTCTAGAGTGTCTTCAGTTGTCGGTTGTTCAACCATCAATACTTTTTTCTTCTGTGCAGCAAATTTGAAATGACTGGCATTTTTTTGAGACAAGTCGAGTAGTGTTTTTTTATCTCCAGCTTTAGGAAATGTTATTTTTATGTCTTTATATGGAAGCTCTATTTCAAAAGGAAGAATGATTTCTTTTGCTTCGCTTTTAAATTCAAGTCTCAATAACTCAATAGCAAATTGTAGCAGCTGCTCGGAGGGTTCATCTAGTTTTTTTTCTAAGGAAATTGTTTTTGTATAAATAACACAACCATTATTTACACCAAGATAATTAATGTATGCTATTTCATTGTCCTCCACAATGGTAAACACATCTAAGGTTCCAGTGTTTATATTTACCACAGCAGATCGCTTTTGATATTGCAATAAATGATTGATTTTATCCTGAGTTGCTGCGGCTTTTTCAAACTCAAGGTTGCTAGAAAAATCTTTTACCTGTTGTTTGAGCTGCTGAAATATTGGAGCTAAATTTCCTTTTAATAATGAAACAAGTTGATTGATTCCTTTTTGATATTCTTCTTCAGATTGAAACTGTTGACAAGGCCCTTTGCAATTTCCAATATGGTATTCAAGACAAACTTTATATTTCCCCTTTACAATATTTTTTTGAGAAAGATTTAATTGACAGGTTCTGAAAGGATAATCTTGTTTTACAAAAGACAGCATCTCTTTTACATTCCCCAAAAAAGTATACGGACCAAAATATTGTGATCCATCATTAAATTTTTTATGCGAAAAAAAAACTCTTGGAAAAGATTCATTCTTAACAACAAGATACGGGTAACCTTTATCGTCCTTAAGATTGATATTGTAATGTGGTTGATTTTCTTTGATGAGTGTACTTTCCAACAAAAAAGCATCCTCCTCCGAATTGACAATTGTAAACTCTATTCGATGAATCCGCTTAACAAGCTCTATCGTTTTTTGACTTGATTGTGTTTTATTGAAATAACTACTTACCCTTTTCTTTATATTTTTTGCTTTGCCTACATATAACAACTCGCCCGTATCATCAAAATACTTGTAAATACCCGGCTCTTTTGGTATGGAAGAAACTATTTTTGAAAATATTAATGAAGTCATTTAATAATCCCATTTGATAAGTTGCTCATTTTTTATGGTAGCATTATTTGTTTCAGCGCCTTCTATTATTGTAACAATACTGCATGATTTTAATGCCGACTTCCAAATCAATTGCTTTTTACATTCTTTAGAAATCCTTTTATTTAAATAAATTTTATCTACTTTTTTTGTTTCAGGATTGATGTACACATTCCACGAAAGCCATTGAAGGGAATCCGGTAAAATATTTTTTGGTTCATACATTACAGTCACCTCATTCAATGTTTGATCTAAAAATTTCTTCTCAGAGAAATAGTGATCTATAAAAGAAGAATCGATCGAAGGCTCTATAAAATCTTTGATCTCATTTTTAAAATCAGAAAGCTTAATAAATGTTGTATCTGATTTTCCATCATGACTATTAATTTTAATTGGACTCACTCCCCTTTCATTGATATCAATAACCTGCCCCATTATGAAAGCCGTAACTGGAAAATAAATACGCTCCTCCTTCTCCTCTGTTTGATGAGATACATTTTCTTTAGTAGAATTATTGCCAGTATTACAGCTTGCAATTACGATAAACAATAAAACCCATAAATATTTATTCATATTATAAATGCCAATTTTTTAAAAGATTAAAAATCTTTACAATAAAACTTCTTGGCAAATTTAGGGTTTTGTCAATTCTTGGTTGTAACTAACCGCATGAATTTCATTTAAATGCAAAGAGGAGAAGGAATTGGAAGATTGTTGATTGGTAAATATTTCAAAGCTATTTTTCTTATTGTTGCTTTGAGTTATAAAAAACATCGAGATCAAAATAAAAAGAATCGCTTTGGAGGATGGCCAAATTCTACCTGGATAAAGATTATTGTACAAACTAAACCAATGCTTTGAAGTGGTATTCGATTTGTTCATGTTTTAATTTTAAATCCCAACAAGAAAATATTTCTATTCGGAATTTGTAAGCAAAATCGTTATGTAAAACTTTTAGCAAAAATAGAATAAAACAAATATGTACAAGCTTTAACGTAGCTTTTATACACAAAAAGTTAAACACATTAGTGAATAACTTTTCGAAATAAAGTTTAATTGAACCTAAGAAACGAGGACATCTCCCTTCATTTCAATTGGTTTTTCTAGTCCCATCAAATGCAAAATTGTTGGCGCAATATCGCCTAATTTACCGGGTGCGATTTTTCCTTTCCAAGAATTGTCAATGATGAAAAAAGGAACAGGATTTAATGTATGTGCAGTATTGGGTGTTCCATCTTCATTGATTTCATAATCCGCATTGCCATGATCCGCAGTTAAAAAAATCATGTATTGATTTTTCAAAGCCGATTCAACAACTTTCTCAACACTTGCATCAACTGTTTCAACAGCTTTTATCACGGCATCCCATACGCCTGTATGTCCAACCATATCGGCATTGGCAAAATTCAGACAAATAAAATCAGGGGCTGTTGTTGATATTTCATTTATTACAGCTGTTGTTACTTCTGCTGCACTCATCTCAGGTTGCAAATCATACGTAGCCACTTTAGGCGAAGGAATCATGATTCTTTTTTCACCTTCAAAAGGCTTTTCTCTGCCTCCACTAAAGAAAAAACTTACATGAGGATATTTTTCTGTTTCTGCAATTCTTAATTGTGTTTTGCCTGCTTTTGATAGGATTTCTCCAAGTGTATTTTTTAAATCATCATTTTCAAAAACCACGGCTACCTTTTTAAACTGATGATCATATTGAGTCATGGTAGTATAATGCAAATCCAATTTTTTCATTCCAAATTCTAGAAAATCCTCTTGTGTGAGCACTTCCGTAATTTCTCTGCAACGATCTGTTCTGAAATTAAAACACAACACAGCATCTCCATTTTCAATACTTGTCTTCTTTAAGTTTTGATTGATAATGGGTTTAATGAATTCATCAGTAACTCCTGCATTATAATTTGCTTGTATTGTGGCAACAATATCGTTTGTTTTTTCACCCACTGCATTCACTAATCCTTGATACGCAATATTTACTCGCTCCCATCTTTTATCGCGATCCATTGCATAATACCTGCCTGTTACTGTTGCAATATTTCCGGTGGAAATTTTCATATATTCTTGCAGCTCTTTTATAAATCCAATACCTGATTTAGGATCGGTATCTCTTCCATCTGTAAAAGCGTGAATTAACACATTTTCCAATCCTTGTTCTTTACATAATGATAAAATTGCTTTGCAATGATTAATGTGCGAGTGTACCCCTCCATCGCTTACCAAACCCATCAAATGCAGCGTTTTGTTATTTTTTTTTGCATACTCAATTGCATTAAGTAATACGATATTTTTTTCAAATTGTTTTTCTTTAATGGCTACATTAATGCGCTGTAATTCCTGATAAACAATTCTTCCTGCGCCTAAATTAAGATGGCCAACTTCGCTATTTCCCATCTGACCTACAGGCAAACCTACCTCTTCACCACATGTAACAAGCGTTGAATGAGGATAGTTTGAATATAATGAATGTACAAACGGCGTATTGGCATGTTGAATGGCATCGCTTGATTTTACTTTACCCAAACCCCAGCCATCCATTATGATTAAAATTATTTTTTTGTTTTGCATTGTGTAAAACTAATTATTTAGATTGATAGAGCATTCAACGATATGCCAATTTTAGTTATTTCTTTTACAAAAATAAATAACTAGGTACTTATAATTTCAATACTTTCATTAGTAGATTTGTAATTATGTTAGACAAAATAAAATTATCAGAATTAATTGCCAGTGCGTTTAAAGAAGATGTAGATGATGGGGATCATTCGAGCAACAGCTGTATTAGTGATGAAGCAACAGGAAAGGCAATTTTAAAAATAAAGCAAGAAGGGGTTTTAGCCGGTGTTGATGTGGCTCGATATGTTTTTAATTATGCGGATGAATCAATTATTTTCAATCCTTTTATTTCCGATGGTGCTGTTATTAAATCCGGAGACATTGCTTTTGAAGTAATTGGTCCCATTAGGACGCTGCTAAAATGTGAAAGACTCGTTCTGAATACAATGCAACGAATGAGTGGTATATCAACCAATACAAAAAAATATGTTGATAAGATTTCTTCTTACAAAACTAGATTATTAGATACAAGAAAAACAACTCCCAATTTCAGACTTTTAGAAAAAGAAGCAGTAAGAATTGGTGGTGGATTAAACCACAGATTTGGTTTGTATGACATGATCATGCTAAAGGATAATCATATTGATTCTTGCGGAGGAATTGAAAAGGCGATTCAAAAAGCAAATGATTATATCAAAATTCATCAACTCAATTTATCAATTGAAATTGAAACAAGAAGTATTGATGATGTAATACAAGTAATGAAAACTGGAGGTGTAAATAGAATTATGTTCGATAACTTTTCGCCTACCGAAATTGAAAAGGCATTAAAACTCGTTGATGGCAAATATGAAACCGAAGCCAGTGGCGGCATTCATTACGACAACATTGAATTGTATGCAGCAACAGGAGTAGATTTTATTTCGGTTGGAGCGCTTATACATCAAGCCCAAAGCATTGATTTAAGTATGAAATGTATTTAATCAATCTTTGTAAAGTAAATTGAAAATTAAAAACTAATTACCCATTACCATCTTATTAAATTTAATATCGTGAAAAAGAAAATCAATAGTTCTGGCATTGTGTATTCTACCGATCCGGGTTTTCAAATGCCTTCAAATGAAGATGAAAGTATAGAGACATTAATACCAGCAGAACAAAAACTGAAAATAAAAATTGAAACCAAACACCGAGCAGGAAAAACTGTTACTTTGATTGAAGGATTTATTGGGTCAAGTGATGATAAAGAAGCATTGGTAAAACAACTAAAAAACCATTGCGGCACTGGAGGCGCATCAAAAGATGGTGAAATGCTAGTGCAAGGAGATCATAGAGAAAAAATTGTCTTATGGCTTATTAAACAAGGTTATAAAAACACTAAAAAAATCTAAACAAAGAATCCCTTAATTTTATCAAATGATAACAAATATTTCTGAAGGCGTTAAAATTAGTGTGGAGGTTTTTTATCAGCCTGACCAAAGCAATCCGGCCAATTCTGAATATTTATTTGCATACAGAATCACCATCAAAAACATTAATAATTTTCCTATTCAGCTGTTAAGAAGACACTGGATTATTGCCGACAGCAATGGAGAGACCAGAGAAGTTGAAGGAGAAGGTGTTGTTGGAAATCAACCAGTTATTGAACCTAATAATACCTATCAATATATCAGCGCCTGCACATTAACTACAGAAATTGGAAAGATGCATGGGATGTACTTATTTGAAAACACATACTCTAAAAAAACATTTAGTGCATTGATTCCTGAATTTCATTTACAAGCCCCATTTAAATTAAATTAACAACGGCATTGTTAAACATGAAAAATGTTAGTAATTAATAAATAACTCGTTTGTTTATTAAGTAACTTTACTTGCATAAAATTAATCAATGTCAAAAGTCACATTCAACAACAACAACAATCATTTTTTTATAAGTTTAAAAAGTAGTGTTGATGAATATTTCATTAAAACAAAAAAATCAAAAACTGGCAACTTTCAACTTTACCTAAAATCTGTTCTTTTAGTTGGAGGAGCAATAGCTATATATTATTGTTTGATGTTCATTTCTCCTAACATTTTTACAGCTGTATTTTTAGCAGCTTTATTTGGTTTTCTAAACGCCTGTATTGGTTTCAGTGTAATGCACGACGCCAACCATGGCAGTTACAGTAAAAATAATTTATTGAACGATGTAATTGGAATGATAGGTTCTAATGGCCTTGGTGCAAATGCGTTTTTTTGGAAACAAAAACACAATATCATTCATCATACCTATACCAATATCGATGGCATTGATGATGACATTGCCAAGAGCCCAATTATTCGTCAATGTGAAACTCAAAAATGGGTTCCTGCTCATCAAGTTCAACACTTATACATGCCATTTGTATATTCCCTCTCTTCTATTTTTTGGATTTTTGTAATGGACTTTACAAAGTATTTCAAAAGAAAAATAAACAATACGGTAGCTTGGAAAATGGATCTCAAAAACCACATCGTTTTTTGGCTTACGAAAATTTGGTATTTTTCTATGTTTATAATTTTCCCTATTTCAGTTTGGGGATTTGGCAATTGGATCATCGGATTTTTGGTTGCGAATATGGCAATGGGAATCACACTCTCCTTTGTATTCCAAATGGCTCATGTTGTTGAAAATACTGAATTTGAACATACTCCTTTGGATACAACAAAACATATTGAAACTGCTTGGGCTGAACATCAAATAAAAACAACTTCAAACTTTGCAATGAACAATAAAATCATTTCTTGGTTTGTTGGTGGGTTAAACTTTCAGGTAGAACATCATTTATTTCCAAAAATTAGCCATGTTCATTATCCGGCAATCAGTAAAATTGTAGCTGAAAAATGTGCAGAGTTTAATCTGCCTTATAATTACTACCCTAGCTTTCAATCCGCATTGAAATCTCATTTTAAAGTAATGAAAAATTTAGGAAAAAAACCAGTTGCAGAACATAAATTTGAATCACTTAAAGTGGCTTAATTAAGGCTTGTATTTGGCAATATCAATAATTTCTTCGTCAGTCAGTTTCATTAAATCCTGCAGCGTAGTTTCAGGTTTTTTTGCCATGTATTTTTTCACGATTTGCCAACCAACAAATGAGCCAATATTTCCAGGAGACGCCTCTCCCAACTCAATGGTTTTAGGACTTTCGCCAATAAAATTCTTAATAATATTTTTATCAATAGACTGCAAATAATTATTTTGAATAAATAAATCCCAAATTTGAGCCTCATGCTCGTAGCATTGTTTCATTTGCTTTTCTTCATATCCAATTAATCGATACTCTTCTTTTTCTGGCAACAGCATCTGCAATAGATATAACCTCTTTCCCGATTCAATCATTTGAGTTAATAAATTCGCTTCGTCAAACTGACTAGGATACATATCAACAATAATATTTTTCATGCAATTGATTGCAATGTGTGGAGGATCGAAGTTATAGGTTAAGTAAGAAGGATAAGTTTCCTGCACCCAACCGAATTTATAAAATGATGCATTAGATCCCAAATGATGATGTAAACCAATAATAATAGCATCATCAGAAATTATATCTCCATAGCCATCTATCGGACCAACATAAGTAATGATAGAATTGGGTTGATGATAGTTTGGAAAATAATATTTTAGATATTGTAAACTTTTTTTAATCTCTTTTTCATAAGGACTAAAATCTTTAAAAACTAACGAAGCCGTGTCTTCAAGTGCTTGATATGCTTGCTTGTACCCATTTATATAACGCAATACCGAATCGCTATTTGATGTGATATCGATATTTAATATTGTACTAAAAAAATCTGAGGCAAATATTGGGTACTTTTTAATTAATGATTCAACTTGTTGAATATCTGTATACTTACCTAGCGAAAAGAAATCATTTTCGAATCTTTTTGTAGTAAGTTCAACTTTGATATCAGAAACATCTGGCGTTTTAGGGCCTGAATTGCAAGAAAAAATAAAGAGTATTAAGACCAAACATTTCATGAAACGCATATAAATGATTTAACTTTACGAATTATAAATTTGAGTTGACGCATAAAGTTAATTCAAATGAAAGAACCTCAACTATTACGAGGTGAAATATTAAAAAGTAATTGATGAAAGTTTTTCTGGCACAACAGAACTATCATATTGGAAATTTTGAAAGCAATACCAATAAAATCATTCAGGCGATTTCAAATGCAAAAAATGAAAAAGCTGATTTAATTGTATTTAGCGAATTAGCCATTTGTGGCTATCCCCCAAGAGATTTTTTATATTTTGAAGATTTTGTAAATCAAGCAATGAAGCATATTGACAAAATAGCAATGGCCGCAGATGGCATTGCTGTTTTAGTTGGCGCCCCCCATATAAATACTGAAGCAAAAGGCAAGAGATTGTTTAATGCGGCTTATTTTTTAGCAGAAAAAGAAATAAAACAAATTGTTCATAAAACTTGTTTGCCAACTTATGATGTTTTTGATGAGAACAGGTATTTCGAATCTTCAAAAAGCTGGAACGTAATAAAATGGAAAGGAAAATCTATTGCAGTTACAATTTGCGAAGACATTTGGAATGTAGGCGACCACCCATTATATAGCTTTTGTCCAATGGATATGATGATTGATCAACAACCTGATGTAATGATTAATTTATCTGCATCACCTTTTGATTACACTCATATAGAAGATAGAAAAGCAATTCTCAAAGAGAATGTAAAAAAATACAATTTGCCAATATTCTATTGTAATGCGGTGGGCAGTCAAACTGAAATTATTTTTGATGGAAATTCTATGGTGTTTGATAAGCATGGCAATATTTGTGGCAGCTTAAAAAGATTTGAAGAAGATTATCAAGGTTTTTATTTGAATGATGATGGTAGTATTGAAGAGGCTATCATTGAAAAAAATGAAGCTATTCGAAGTGAGGAATTAAACCCAATTGTGTTTACGCCCAATTTAAACATTGAATTAATTTATGAAGCACTAGTTCTTGGCATCAAAGATTATTTTCAAAAAATGGGCTTTAAAAAAGCGATAATTGGTAGTAGCGGCGGCATTGATAGCGCAGTAACTTTAGCCATCGCTACTAAAGCACTAGGTGCTGAAAATGTTAATGCGATTTTAATGCCTTCTGAGTTTTCAAGCGATCACTCTGTTGATGATGCAGTATTATTGAGTAAGCATTTAAACAACCCATACAATATTATACCCATCAAAAATGTTTACGATTCTTTTTTAACATCTTTAGAACCTCTTTTTAATGATCTGCCTTTTGGTTTAGCTGAAGAAAATATTCAAAGCAGATCAAGAGGAAATTTACTGATGGCAATAGCAAATAAATTTGGCTACATTTTATTAAACACATCCAATAAAAGTGAATTAGCTACCGGATATGGCACACTCTATGGCGATATGGCCGGCGGAATAGGCGTTTTGGGTGATTGTTATAAACTTCAAGTGTACGAACTAGCAAAATACATAAACTTAGAAAAAGAAATCATACCCAATAATATTATTTCAAAAGCACCCAGCGCAGAGCTAAGGCCTAATCAAAAAGATGCTGATAGTTTACCTGACTATGCTGTTTTGGATTCTATTTTATATCAGTATATAGAACAAGTAAAAAGTCCGGAAGAAATAAAAAAAATGGGTAACGACTCAATGTTAGTGGACAGAATCCTGCATTTAGTAAATTCAAATGAATATAAAAGAAATCAATTTTGCCCTGTTATTCGCATCTCACCAAAGGCCTTTGGTGTTGGGAGAAGAATGCCTATTGTAGCAAAATATCTTTGATCAAATTGCTTAAATAATTAAATGATAGCTGTTGTTTATAAATCTACCGGAAGTCGATATCTTGTTAAAAACGAGGATGGTAAAGAATATTCTGTAAGACTGAAAGGGAAATTCAAAATCGATGCTATTACTTCTACCAATCCTATTGCTGTTGGCGATGTTGTTAATATTGAAAACGAAGAAGATTTTGAAAGCACGATCATTACAGAAATTTTTGAAAGAAAAAATTATATCAATCGAATTTCTCCTCACAATAAAAATCAACACCACATTGTTGCTTCTAATCTTGATCAATCTTTATTATTTGCAACCATCAAAGAACCCAAAACTTCATTAGGTTTTATTGATCGTTTTTTGATTACCAGCGAAGCATATCAAGTTCCCGCAATCATCGTTTTTAATAAAATTGATCTGCTCAACAATAAGGATCAAGTTCAGTTTCAAAAAACAAAAGCGATGTATGAAAAAATCGGTTACAAAATTTTAGCCGTTAGTCTGCATAATAAGTCTGGGGTTGATTCCATAATTGAAGTATTGAAAAATAAAACTACTTTATTAAGCGGTCATTCAGGTGTTGGTAAATCTACTTTTATTAACGAACTCTTTCCAGAATTAAAATTAAAAACACAAGATGTAAGTAACTGGAGCGGAAAAGGTTTACACACAACCACATTTGCAGAAATGTTTGACCTTCCTCAAAAAGGAAAAATTATAGATACGCCCGGCATCAGAGAAATGGGATTAGTGAACATGACCAAATATGAACTTGCCCATTATTTTCCAGAAATGAGAGCCCTTTTAAACCAGTGTCAATTCAATAATTGCATTCATATTAATGAACCTGGTTGTGCTATAAAAAACGGAGTAAACGAAGGACTTATCGACGAAAATAGATATAACAGCTATTTAAACATTCTAGATTCTTTGCAAGGTAAAACGTATTGATATTTTGTTGGTTGATTACAACTCTTTAAACCAACTGCTATACATCAAATAATTATCAGCAATTCTATTGATCTCTCCATTGATTAATTCCTGACTAATATCTTTAACTTTTTTAGCAGGAACACCTGCATAAATACAACCCGCATCTACAATCGTATTTTCAAGTACTACCGCTCCTGCTGCAATGATACTATTACTTCCAATTTTTACATTGTCCATTACTATGGCTCCCATCCCTACCAGTACATTTGCTTCGATAGTGCACCCATGAACAATGGCATTGTGACCAATGCTAACATTATCGTGGATGATAGTTTTTGTTTTTTGATAGGTACAATGAATAACTGCGCCATCCTGAATATTGACTTTGTTGCCAATTGAAATACTATTAACATCTCCTCTTATAACAGCATTAAACCACACACTGCATTGGTTCCCCATAACAACCTCTCCTACTATTGTTGCATTAGGTGCTATAAAACAATCTTCTCCTATAGTTGGATGGATTCCCCGAACTGGAATAATGAAAGACATAAATTATGATTAAGTAAATGAATATCGATTTGTGAGCAATAAATTAACTTGCATAAAAATACAACTTTCAAATTAGTAATTTATTAAGCAAAAGAACAAATGAACTACAGACAATTATTTTTGAATCATGTTGGTCAAACTTCAGAGGCTCCTCTTTGTTTAAATATTGTGAAAGCGAGTGGAAGCAAAATGTGGGATGCAGACGGAAAAGCATACATTGATTTAATTGCGGGTATTAGTGTTTGTAATATTGGGCATTGTCATCCTTCAGTGGTGGCAGCCATTAAAGAGCAAGCAGAAAAATATTTACACATTATGGTGTATGGCGAATTTGTAGAAAACCCTCAAGTTGAATATGCTACTTTACTAACACATCATTTACCATCAAAACTCAATTCGGTATTTTTTACAGCCAGTGGAAGTGAAGCCACAGAAGGTGCTATGAAACTGGCAAAAAGATATACTGGCAAAACAGAAATTGTTTCATTTAAAAATTCTTATCATGGAAGCACGCAAGGTGCTTTAAGCGTAATGGGAAGTGAATATTGGCAACAAGCATTCAGACCATTATTACCAGGCATTACTCAATTAAATTACAATGCTATAGATGAACTCGAAGCCATAAACAGCAATACAGCTTGTGTTATAGCAGAAACGATTCAAGCAGAAGCAGGTGTAAATCCTCCGAAAAAAGAATGGCTGAAAGCTTTGAGAAAAAAATGTGATGAGACGGGTGCATTATTAATATTCGATGAAATACAATGCGGCTTTGGGAGAAATGGAACGTTATGGGCATTTGAACAATATGATATTGTGCCGGATATACTTTTATTAGGAAAAGCATTAGGTGGAGGAATGCCGCTCGGAGCTTTTGTAGCCGATAAAAAAATAATGGATTCATTTACAAATAATCCAGTACTCGGACATATCAATACATTTGGAGGTCATCCAGTTTCTTGTGCGGCAGGTTTAGCCTCAATGAAAATTCTGTTGGAAGAAAAAATTATTGAAAAAGTAAATCATAAATCTGCTTTGTTTTTAACCCATTTAAAACATCAAAAAATAAAAAACATCCACGCAAAAGGCTTGATGATTGCTGTAGAATTAGACTGTTTTGAAACCAATAAAAAACTGATTGATTATTTGATTGAAGATGGCATTTTTACAGATTGGTTTTTATTTGCTCCTCATTGCTTAAGAATTGCTCCGCCGTTGAATATTACTGACGAGGAAATTTTATTTGCCTGTGAAAAAATAAATTCAACACTAAACAAGCTTGACTGAGTTTTTAAAAATCAAGCCCAAAAGAAAGATAGTTAATTGGTTTCTTACTAAACAAAGGTGCCGTTGTTGAAATAGGCCACCCCTTATCAAACTTCACAAAATAACCAAACAAGGTTGTACGAATTCCAAATCCATACCCACCAATAAAAGGACCTATACCATCTGCTTTTTGCATCACGGTTACGGCTGTTGTATTTCCATAAGAATCTGTAGAAAAAGTTTGATACGGCCTTTTCAAAATATGAGCAGCTCCGTTCCAAGCAGAGCCTATATCAATAAATTGAGTGAGTTGAAGGTCTCTCAAAAATGAGCTGCTTATAGTAGTATTAAAAAAAGTAGAAATGAGTGGCAGCCTGAATTCACTATTGAAAACAATTGCATTATTTCCATTTGCATCGTTTTGAATATGCCCTCTCATGTTTACTGCTAATGATTGAAAAGCATAATCCACTTTAGAATCGGGCTGATTGTTTTCATTAAAATAACGGTCTTCATTTGTGCCTGCTTTCTTATTGTCTCCAAACATAAACCATCCGTCTACCCCACCTAGATAATAAATCATTTTTTGGTTACCCCAGCTAAAATCAGCGGCAGTTCTAAAAGCCCAAATAAAATTTCTATAGATTGGATAATAATATCTCGATTCAAAACCAAAATTGAAGGTGCTCGGAGGGAGGTTGCTTTTGCTATTAATTTGTCTGTTCCAATCTATATAAGCTTTGTATCTTAAACCATTCAAAATATTAACCGCCTTAATCAAACTATTATCATGCACCAATTCTAAATGGGAAACCGAATAAAAATCATATTTGTTTTTTAATGTCGCGCTAAAAACATCTTGATTACTTATTACTTTATAGTCTGAGCGAATTCCCGTTGTCAACCGAATGCTTTTAGCCTTATTAAAAGCATAGGCAATGTTTCCTTGATACAAATTGGTAAATAATTTTCCAGCATATTGAACTTGATTTCCTAAAGTATCAATCACAACTGAATAGCCAACCGAACTTGCATTTCTATAAATTGTGGCTCCCCAATCACATCTTCTTCTTAAGTTTTGATAACTCACTAACCATTCATTATCTTTTAAATTATTTCCTATTTTAAATGCACCTGTAAATTTCACATCTTCCAAAACATCAGAGGCGCCAAAAGTTACCAAGCCATTTAATTGTGTGTTACTATTTAGCATAATGGGCCCAGATCCACCTGTATACAATTGATATTTATTGTATAGAACTGAGTTGTTAAACCCTACAGATCCATAATCTGCCGAAAACTTAACAGGATTATAATTAAATAGTTTTGCTTTTTTTAAAACCGAATTTGATTCTGCTGAATAACTATTAGGCTCAATCTTTTTTTCGTCAGTGAATTCTGTTTGAAACTCTTCTTTAAATTTTTTGATGGAGTCCATCATCGCTTCATAAGTAATCTCTTTATTCAATGAAGGTTTAGGTTGCTGACTAATTATTTTTTTTATATACTCTGTTGGGGCAATTAGCAGGTCCCTTTTCTTTAGTAATGCTTCATCAACCTTTAGTTTATACAATGTTTTTTGATCTTCATCTTGCTTTACTTCACTTACAATTCTTTCATCACCTGCAGATCTGGTTTCCAATATACTGCTTTCATAATTTGTTAATGGAAAAGTTGCAGTAGAATCTTGAGTTATTGAAATATAAGCAACTGAATCAACTTTATTTTTTTGATTTGCTTTTAATGAAGTGGCGATTTCTGTTGTTGTTGGATTCTTCAAAACATCAGTACCTATCAAAACTAACGTATCCAAGCCAGCATTTTTAGTAGAGAAAAATCCTGCATAACGGTTACCAATACCGTTTTCATCACTTACAAAAGTAAAATGATTTACATTGTATTGTGCCGGGTATCTTGCATTGCCAAGCTTCAAATTTGTTAGTTGAGTAATTTGATTCAGCATCGCCTTGTCGCCAAATTCTGTTACAAGAAAAATATTAAATCTATTATTAGAAGGCAAAGCAGTGTCGCTTGTTACAATGTCTGTATTGGGCCTATTGCTTGAAAACACAATCCCCATTTTATTTGGAAAAGTCACAAAGCTTGGATCCAGATCATCATACACATCATCTGTAATTTGCTTCACCTTTTCTGTTTCAAGATCAAAAGTAAAAATATCAGTATGGCCGTTTTTCACCGCAGAAAAAACAATCGAGCGGCTATCATACATGTATTTCATATCCTGGATGAGTGTAAACTTATCTGTTAGGTCTATTTTAAATTGTTTGTATTGTTTTTCTACATCATACACAAATAGTTTTATTCTTCCTTCCATTACATAAACTATTGCAACCTTTGTACCTTTTGGATCCCAAGCCATAATTGGATAGTTAGGATTCATCTCGTTTTCAAGACACCTGTCTCCATATTTTATTAAAGTTCTTTCACCATCATCATCACTTAAAATAACAGAAACGATTCCTTTGTTGAATTTTGTTAATAAATAAGAAGTGTTTCTTTTTATTGGATTAACATTGAATCTGTAATAATTTTTTTGAGGAGTAATATCAAACCCTTCCACATAGCTGCCTTTGGGAAAAGGTTTTCTTCTTTCAATATCTTTCAAGTATTTCTCTTCTTCGTAAGTCATGAATTGCTGATAAACAGTTTTCAAACTTTTATTAAAAACCATTTTACTGGCCTTAGTAAGACTTTTTAAATAGATTGATTGTCTCAACAAAAGAGCAGGTTTTTCTTTACCAAATTGCTCTTCAACAAAATACCAAAATGCATGGCCAGCAAGGAGAGGCTTTTTATAGGCAAACTTTAAAAACTTAGAATATTTTCCACTTAAAATTTCAATCCTCAATAATTCATCCAATGTTGTATTCCAATTTTCTCCTAAATAAGAAACATACCCTTCTGTAAACCATTCTGGCAAGTCTAATAGATTTTGATTGCTTGCAACTTCTGTTATATCACCGCCAAATAAAATATTTTTAGTCAAAATATCTGATATGCCTTGTCTTATTTGACGCTGAAGATTTTCATGATTGCCATCAAAATAAACAAGCATTTTGTTGTTAACTAATTTGGTGTTGGTGCCTGCGCTTACAATCTCCGAAGCAAGTCCAATATTAGTTTGTTGATAATCTGCATACTGATTAAAAAGAATGATGTTGGCCCTTTTTTGCAAGCTGTATTCTGCAGCGCTTTCAATAGTTGGCAATGCGGCTTCTGCTGCCTGCATTGCATATTTTGCGAGAGATTCACCATCACCATTAAAGTAAACATTAAAGTTTTGGCTCTGATATATTTTCCATTTTAATTTTTTATACTGAACTCTGTTTTTGCCAAATGCTACTGTATTTACTTGTGCTCGGAGGGGTGGAGCAATCAAAAAAATAATAATCGCAATAAAGAATATTCTTATGAACTTTGTCATTCTATAAAATAATTGAATACTAAATTAGTTGTTTACTTTTATTCATTAAAAATAATTTCTCATTTATGATACATATCAAAACATTTGTTTTTAGTCCGATTCAAGAAAATACTTATGTATTGCATAGTGACAACAAAGATTGCATTATAATAGATCCAGGTTGTTATTTTGATGAAGAAAAAAACAGCTTGGCTCAATATATTGATAATAATCAATTAAATCCAAGATTCTTACTCAATACACATTGTCATTTAGATCATGTTTTTGGCAATAAATTCGTAGCAGAAAAATATCAATTAACGCCTTTCATTCATGCTGAAGAGAAAATCGTTTTTGATTACGCTCCTACAGCCGGCCTTATGTATAATCTACCTTTTGATCAATACGAAGGTCCGTTAGAATTTTTAGAGGAAGGAAGTGAAATTAATTTAGGAAATAGCGTATTAAAAACATTGTTCACTCCTGGTCATAGTCCAGGAAGTGTTAGTTTTTATAATGAAAGCCAATCTTTTGTCATAAGTGGTGATGTGCTATTTAAAAATTCAATTGGCAGAACAGATTTGCCCGGAGGGAATATTGATGTATTAATAGAATCAATAAAATCGAAGCTGCTAGTATTACCTAAAAACACTGTAGTGCATAGCGGACATGGAGATAGCACAACAATTGGAGAAGAAGAAAAAAACAACCCTTTTCTTATCAATTAAATGGATTGACAAAGTTCAATTAGTACCCCGTTTGTGCCTTTTGGATGCAAAAAACAAACTAATTTGTTATCTGCTCCTACTTTTGGCGCCTCATTTAATAAAACAAATCCTTCTGATTGAAGCCTTTTCATTTCAGCAATGATATCTTCAACCTCAAAAGCTATGTGATGAACGCCCTCGCCTTTTTTTTCAATATATCTAGCAATAACGCCATCCTCGTTTGTGCTTTGCAATAATTCTATTTTGGTTTCCCCCGATTGCAAAAATGCTGTGTTAACCTGCTCTGAGCCAACAGTCTCAGTTTTGTAACAATTTGTGTTCATTATTTTTTCAAATAATTTCACTGATGATTGCAGGTCTTTAACTGCAATTCCAATATGATCAATATGTTTCATAAAAGGTTTTTAAAATAAAATTTATTTACGAAAAGGGTTAAATTCTGAATTTGATTGAAAATACAATAGCAAAATAAAACCTTTTGCAGTAATTTCGTGTTGTATTTAAAATACTATACCAATTATGCTAAAATTACCAATATACCTCGACAATAACGCAACCACACCAATGGACCCGCGCGTACTTGAGGCTATGACCCCTTTTTTCTTAAATCATTTTGGAAATGCTGCTAGTAGAAACCATCCATTTGGGTGGGAAGCTGAAGAGGCTGTTGATTACGCTCGTGAGCAAGTGGCTAAATTAATTGGTGCAGATCCTAAAGAAATAATTTTTACTTCTGGCGCTACTGAAGCAGATAATCTAGGTTTAAAAGGTGTATTTGAAATGTATGCCAGCAAAGGAAATCATATTATTACTGCAACTACCGAACATAAAGCAGTTTTAGATACCTGTAAACACATCGAAAAACAAGGTGGAGAAGTAACGTATCTTACTGTTAATCCTGATGGATTAATAGATTTAGCTGTATTAGAGGCTTCAATTAAACCAACTACAATAGCGATAGCAATTATGTATGCTAATAATGAAATTGGAACAGTAATGCCAATGAAAGAAATTAGCGCAATTGCAAGAAAACATGGTGTTTTAGTATTTACAGACGGCACACAAGCTGTAGGGAAAATACCTGTTGATGTTAATAAAGATGGAATCGACTTGATGGCATTTACTGCACATAAAATGTATGGACCAAAAGGCGTTGGAGCACTTTATGTTAGAAGAAAAAATCCAAGAGTAAAGGTTACTGCCCAAATGGATGGTGGCGGTCACGAGCGTGGAATGAGAAGCGGTACGTTAAATGTTCCTGGAATTGTAGGATTTGGAAAAGCATGTGAATTGTGTATGTTAGAAATGGAAGCAGATACTCAAAAAATCGTTAAGCTAAGAGATAAATTAGAAACTGAATTAATGAAATTAGAAGAAGCATATGTAAATGGAAGTAGAGAGCACAGATTGCCTCATGTTGCAAATATTTCATTTAAACATGTGGAAGGGGAAGGCTTATTAATGGGTTTTAATAAGAATATCGCATTAAGTTCAGGCTCTGCTTGTACTTCTGCTTCATTAGAGCCTTCTTATGTTTTAAAAGCATTAGGTTTAGGCGATGATTTGGCTCATAGTTCATTAAGATTCGGTTTAAGTAGATTTACAACAGAGGAAGAAATTGACTATACAATAAAATCTATAAGTGATACCGTATTAAAACTAAGAGAAATGAGCCCATTATGGGAAATGTATAAAGAAGGAATTGATTTAAATAGCATACAATGGGCTGCTCATTAATTTAAAATTTAAAAACAAAATAAATGGCATATTCAGAAAAAGTAATTGATCATTATCAAAATCCAAAAAATGTTGGTACGCTAGATAAAGCGAGTAAAGAAGTAGGAACTGGTCTAGTTGGAGCACCAGAATGTGGTGATGTTATGCGTCTCCAAATTCAGGTTGATAGCACTACAGGAGTTATTACTGATGCTAAATTTAAAACATTTGGTTGCGGATCTGCGATAGCATCCTCTTCTTTAGCAACAGAATGGCTTAAAGGTAAATCTGTAGATGAAGCTTTAAAAATCGACAATATGACTATTGTTGAAGAGCTAAATCTACCTCCTGTAAAAATACATTGCTCAGTTTTAGCAGAAGATGCGATTAAGGCCGCAATTAATGACTACAGAGAAAAAAACGGAATGGAGAAAATTAAATTTGAAGAAAGCGTTGTACATTAATAAATAGTTTTTTTATGATTGCTACAGAAAATGGTATATACATTAGTGATAAAGCTAAAATCAAAGTTCTTCAATTAATGAAGGATGCTGGTGTAGAGGGCGATAGTAATTATTTTCTAAGAGTAGGTGTTGTTGGTGGTGGTTGCAGTGGATTGAGTTACAAACTTGATTTCGATAATGAAGTTAAGCCTATGGATCAAGTATTTGAAGACAAAGGATTAAAATTAGTAACTGATTTGAAAAGCTTTTTGTATTTGGTTAATACAGAATTAGATTTTAGCGATGGATTAAATGGGAAAGGTTTTTATTTTGATAATCCAAATGCAAGCAGAAGTTGTGGTTGCGGAGATAGTTTTGCTGTTTAATTTCCCAATAGGAAATCATACATAATAAGTTTCAAGTATAAAAAAAGTCCAAAAATAATTTTGGACTTTTTTTATATAAGTTTATGAAAATTAATAGCTCCAAAGATCTTGTTCGTAATTGAAGATTTTTTCTTTAGAATTTTCTCCTTCAAACAATTGTAACAATGTATTATCAGTAAGTCCTGGGTAATTTTTTATTAATGCATCTTTAGAGTTATCCATTGAAGTTTTTATAATTCTTCCAGAGAACATTCTATTTTCAAACAAATCATCCCAACTCATTTTAGCAGATAAGTTTTTAGAATTATACACTTCGTAATTTGATAAGGTTACTCTCAAATCAGGAAAATAAACCCAAAATAATTCTGTAGAACCTAGATCAACACCGCCACTAGTAATTATATTTTTTACTGGGGAGATGCCAATAATTCTCCAATAAAGACGTGATGTTTGTTTGTCAAAAATTACCTCTTCTTTAATATGGTATCTGTAAAATGAATCTAAATTAAGATCATTCCTTTTTTTCTCAACTCCTGTAACATTGCCAAGTGTATCGAATTTTTTCACTTCTACTTCTTCGCCAGCTACCATTTTAGCAACTTCAGACATCGTCATTGGATTTGTGAATCTATCATCTGAAAAAGCAGTTACAATGCTATCTTGCAGTGCTTTTAATAAAATAGAAATGAATCTTTGATTACCATTATCTCCATCCGCACGATACATAAATGGCAAGTTTATTTTTTCTCTGCAATCTATTTCTCTTACTAACTTATGGCGAAAAACTGCATCATCAGCTCTTATAGATTGATATGATAATGGCATTTTCTCGCTATTATCGCTCTCATCATAAGCAAAATCTTTCCTTAGTGATTTTTTTATTTTAGGAAGAGGTATGCTATCTTTTTGATTTGAGTTAGCTGCTACATCATTTGAATTTACAGCCGCATTAGGTTGGACTGTATCTACAGGTGTTGATGTGGAAACAATATTTGTGTTCGTAGGTGCTTTTACAGTTTTTTTGGTTGATTTTTTGCTTTTTTGAGCAAATGAATTATTAACCAAAACAGTAGAAAAAAGCAATGTATAAACAACAAATGCTAAATATTTAAATTTCATTTTTGATAATTATTGTTTTAGAATAGTTCGTTTGAAATATTTTTTATTCTATTTTTTATTAATCAATTAAACAAGTTATTAAAAAAGTTCTTATTTAAATTTATTAACATTTATATAATTTCATACTTTTTAAAAAAAATGAAATTATTTGTGTTATTAATACAGTGCTATTGATTTTCCTTCAATAGTTCTTTGTCCATCTGGACCTTGAACCTTTACATTATCAAATGTGATTACAGATCCAGGACCACATTGATTTATGTATGTAGATAATGAAGCAATGCTATTTCCAGTTATAGATGCAGTTCTTACATTTGGGAAATTAGCTCCAGAAAAATATACCGTAGCGCTAACTATACTATATCTTAATTCGAAATCAAAATTTTCTAATTCAGCTCTGCAAGAAGTTTGGCTTTTAAATTCGATTGATGGCATTCTTACCTTTCCAGAACCTACTTTGAAAACCGGATCAGGAATACGCTTTAATCTAAATTCAAAATTGCTTGACTTTTTATCTGCATTTACAGTAATCACTGCTTTTTGTCCTGGCATATTTGCTGGTTTTACTACTCTACTAGAACCTTGACCAGAGATAGCACCATTAGTCATAGATACAGTTGTTTTATCCCAACCAGTTGGAGATCCAATCGTAACAGGATTATCAACACCTATATAAAAAACATTCATTTTATCAGGCATTACAGCAGCTCCTCCAGGAGTTCCTACTGTATATTTAACTTCAAATTGTTTTGATTCTTTGGTTCCATCTGGTTTGGTGTATGTAACTGATACTGGTACTGTTTGTGAACCAGAACCATTAACATTAAATTTATAGCTAGCTCTTCCATCAGGTCCTATTGGCGAAGAAGTACCTCGAATTGAAACTTGTGGTTGAGCAGCCTTGCTGTAAGCACCCACTCCAGCAGTGATTTCCATCTCTTCACCTGGCATTATGTAATTTGAACTTTGACCTACTAAAGCAGCAAATTGATCATAAACAACTTTAACGGCTCCAACTTGATTGTGACAATATGTTACAACTTGGTTTTCAGCATTTTTTACGTTGTTTTGAAACTTGCTCAAAAGAGTAAGGGCAGCTACAGTTGGAGTCATATGAAAATAAGCGTCTGTAAAGGACTTCTCTTTTCCATCTTGTCCAATAATTTTTGCAGTATTCATATCATCAACTGGAAATGTAGTTGCAAATTCTTTAGCAATTGATGGGTCGATACCTAACATTTTTTCTCTAAATTCCTGTAATTTATCTTTAAATTCAGGTCCTTTGTTTTTAGCTTTTTCGCCATTACCAAACAATCTAGTTGCAGCTTCTAAATCATCCTCTTTGAATTGCATGATTTTTTGACCGTCAACTTCTACTTCATGTTCTCCAGCTTCTTTTTTTAATTCTGACTTTAAATCATTTATGTAAGCATCCATTTCAGCAGAAATTTTCTTAGCTTGGTTTGCTCTATCATACCAAGGTTTTGCTTTTTCAGCTGTCATAGGATCTTTTAACTTCCCTTCTAATGAAGTATATAATGTATTATTAGCTGTATTCAAATTATCATTTGAAGTAACTAAACTTTTGTCAACAACCTTGAAAGCATTTAAGATTTCTGAAGATACGTTCAATGCTAACAATGCTGTAAGCACCAAGTACATCAGGTTAATCATCTTCTGCCTGGGCTCTTTAGGTAAAGCCATAACTAGTTATATTAAATTAGATTATTAAATATTGTTTGAATGAAAAATTAAATAGGAATTATCTTCCTTGCATTGCATTTATCATATTGCCATATACTGAATTTAATTTGCTTAAATTACCAGCTAGAGCAGCAATTTGATCTTTAACTTTTGTAGCATCGGCAACGCTAGCTGTCATAGCATTACTTGCTTCAGCTAATTTTCCGTAGAAGTTATTCAACGCTTTTAAGTGATTATTGCTTTCTTTCAATTCTAGTTCATAAATTGTATTTAAAGAACCTAAGTTTTTAGTCAATACTTGAACTTGATCATGAAATCCTTTTGCACTTTGAGAAGCCGCACTAAATGTTTCCATAGTTTTTGCACTATTTGCAAAAGAAGTAGTCATTGATGCCATAGCAGCAGTAGCTTCTTTTGTTTTTGTGCCAAATTCACTTGTTGATTTAACTACATCAGTTACATCGGAAATAGAAGCAACAGAAGCTCCTAATTTCTGGAACCCTTCGCTTAACTTTTTCATTGTAACTGGAGTAATATCAGCATCTTTCATCATTTTCTCCATTGCCTCTAAAGGATTTAATCCTTTTTTATCATGAGCGTCATGCTCTGCTTCTAAAGGAGATGTGATATATAAAATACCATAAAGCAAGAAAATTCCAGCCTCTGTGTACAAACCTATTTTCAACCATAAATCAGCTGATGGTGTGTGAAGGATTTTTTGAAGAGCACCAAAAATTACTGCAGCCGCAGCGATTGAAACAGCAACGTCCATCCATTTGCTAACTTTAGGATTAATTTTAACTGACATGTTTTTAAAGTTTTTAAAGGTTTTTTTGTTTGATTTGAAATATTTGTTGAAAATTAAAAAAATGATTACTTAATGCCATACGGTGGCAAATCTTGAACACAACGAAATCCTATGTGAGATTTTGCAGAATCCTGATATTCATAAGTACGAGTACTTGTTTGTAAGTAATAAGCTACATCTTTCCAACTCCCTCCTCTTACAACTTTTCTTTTCATTCTTGGAGGATCAGACTCTTTAGCATTCCATCTGATGTCCGGATTGATTTCACTTTGAAAATTATAGGCCCCTTCATAATATAATGAAGAAGTCCATTCTGCAACGTTACCAGCCATATTATATAGTTGAAATTTATTTGGCCAAAAACTTTGTGCTTTTACTGTATATATACCTTTTGTATCTTTCATTTGAAAGACACCTTTAGCACTACATGGCGTTTCAGCATAATTACCTCTGCCATTCTTAAAGTTTGCTAATAAACATCCTTTTTTATTTCTTAAATATGGGCCGCCCCATGGATATGGCGATTGGGCATTTCCACCTCTTGCAGCATATTCCCACTGCGCTTCAGATGGTAGTCTAAAATCAGGGTCTGGTGTCATTTTCTTACCTGCTAAATAAGCATTGCGTATCTGTGTTCTCCACTGACAGAAAGCATTTGCCTGTTTCCAATTAACACCAACCACAGGATATTCGCCATAAGCTGGATGACTAAAATAATTTTTTGCCATAGGCTCATTGTAACCATATGCAAAATCTCTAATCCAACATATTGTGTCTGGATAAACAGGAATATTAGATTTTAATATAAACGCTGAACGTCGAACAGTTACATCTCTATTTTGAGCAGCAGATTTATAATCAAAAACTTCTGATTGATACATAATTTTGGAAACATCTAATTCCTTTTTCCCAAAAATTCTATCATCTGGAGGCAAAATAATAGCGTCCACTTTTTCAATTACCGATTTATCACCCCATTTTATAGTAGAGGCCCTAGTCCAATCAACATATTCTACACCATCAGAACCTTGCTTAACATATCCCATCAATTTAGCAGCAATTGAATCTCTTACCCAATTTGTGAATGACCTATATTCATTGTTTGTAATTTCAGTAGCATCCATCCAAAAACCACTTATTGTTACTGTTTTATTTTTCGCAGTATATGAATAATTAATATCTTGATCACTTGGGCCCATTTGAAATGCACCAGGATACACATATACCATACCAAAAGGTCTTGTGTTTGTCATTGAATTAGCAAGAGCTGCTCCATGTAACTGACCATCACTTGGTACAGAAGATCCAGTTTTATTATTTTTTGTCCCTCCAATTAACCCACAACTGCTAATAATTAGTGCCGATGCTGTAATTAGTGATAATGGGAATACAAGTTTCTTCATTAGTTCTTCTTTGTTAGTATAGGCAAATATAGTAATGATTGAATAAAATATTATTAGTTGAAGTAAAAAAAATTAAAAATATTTTTTTTGCATTCAATAACGTGCAATTTATGGTATTATTGTTTTAAAATTGTTAATTTCTTCTAAACTATTTATAATTTTTTCAATAGAGTTGTTTTGAAATAAGCAAATATTGTTTTTACATATATATCCAGCTACTTCTTTGTCGTATTTTTTGTTTAACAAAAGTGGGAAATCTTTCTCCTCGCTGCTACTTTGAAAAACCTTATTCGGCAAAAAAACACGGTTTATTTTTTCAATAGCATTTTGAGATTTTTGTCCTGTAATTACTAATTCAATCTCTCCGAAATTGAAAAAATAAAGTAAAGCACACCAGTTGCCAAAAGAATTAGGATGTTTTTTAATTAAATCCTTTACTTTTTGTGTCATTGTGTAAGAAGTATCAAGCCATTTTTTATTGCTAAAGATAAAAGACAGGTACCTAAGATTCTCTGCCATTATACTATTCCCTGAAGGTATTGCATTATCAAAATAATCATGTTTTCTTATTATGACATCATGTTGAAATTTACTTGAATAAAAAAACCAACCATTTTCTGAATCAAAAAAATAATCAATTGCTTTTTCTGTAAGTACTTTTGCTTCCATTAAATAATCTTGATTGCCTGTTATCTCCTGAAGTGCTATACAAGCCTGAATCCAATAGGCATAATCATCCAAATAAGGAGTATGACTAACTTTATTCTTTGTACAACAGTGAAACTTTAATTCACCCGATTCGAAAAATATATTTTTTAATTTTTTGTGTAAATCAATTGCGCTGTTTTTAAAACTTTTGTTTCCTGTGGCAGCAGCAGCTTTGCAAAAAGCTTTAATCATTAAAGCATTCCAACCAACAATTATTTTTATGTCTATTATTGGCTTAGTTTTTGTATTTCTAAAAGCCAATAGTTTTGTTTCGCAATCATCAATAAGCTTTATTGTTTTTTCTTTGTCTAGATGATGCTTATCAATATATTTCTCTAATGAATCTTGTTTGAATAAAATATTTTTCTGTTCCCAATTACCCTTTTCTTGAACCCCGTAAAAATCACAAAAAAGATTGGCAGATTCTCCCAATACAGTTTGGATTTCATGTTTTTCCCATACATAAAAAAAACCTTCCTCCCCTTCTGTGTCAGCATCTATTGCAGAATAATAACCTGCATCTTCACATTTTAATTCAGATTCACAAAAAGCAATCGTTTTTTGTATAGCTTTCAAATATTGAGTGTCATTTGTGATTTGATATAAATCACTCAACAACATTATCAATAAAGCATTATCATACAACATTTTTTCGAAGTGAGGGGCAAACCATTTTTCATCTGTACTATATCTTGCTAAGCCTCCTGCTAAATGATCGTATATACCTCCACTAAGCAATGCGTTTACAGAAAAAACAACATGATTTAAAGCGTCTTGATTCTTATAAAAATGATAATGAAGCAGCATCGCTTTTAATGAGAAAAACTGAGGAAATTTTGGTGCAGTTCCAAATCCGCCAAATAATTTATCTGCAGACTTTTCTAAACTGTTATAAATATCAATACAAACTTTATCATTAAATTCATTATTGCCAGCTTTCTTATCTAATGAAAGAAAGGTATTTGAGTTTTGAATATGATTTGTAATTTTTTTGGCCTGAAGCTCTACTTCAACTCTTCTGTTTTTCCATACTTCCGTTATAAAAGATAAAATTTCAAGCCAAGAAGAACGATTGTGCATTCTTGTTGGAGGGAAATAAGTACCACCAAAAAATGGTAACCCATCAGTATTTAAAAATACATTTAATGGCCAACCACCGCTTCCTGTTAGCGTTTGCACTGCATCCATATAAATATTGTCTAAATCAGGCCTCTCCTCTCTGTCAATTTTTATGCAAATGAAATTTTCATTCATGTATGCAGCTATTTCTTCATTCTCAAAACTCTCTTTTTCCATTACATGACACCAATGACATGCCGCATAACCAATGCTCACCAATATTGGTCTATCGAGTTCTTTTGCTGTATTCAACACAGCTTCACTCCAAATTTTCCAATGAACAGGATTATTTGCATGCTGAAGCAAATACGGACTTGTTTCATGAATTAATTCATTGGCCATTTTAGTTCTTTGAAAAAGAAATTATTTTTTTTTTGCTGGAGTTAAGAATTTTTCTAAAGCACTTACCATACTTGGAGTCTGAGGTAACGGAGCCTTAATATCTAAATTTAAACCTGCATCTTCTGCAGCTTTAAAAGTGTTTACTCCAAATGCAGCAATTTTTGTTTCTTTTTGTTTGTATTTTGGGAAGTTTTCAAAAAGACTTTTTACGCCGCCAGGGGTAAAAAAACAGATAATGTCATAGTTTTTAGCGATAACTTCTTTAATATCGCTGCTAACAATTTTATACAAAATAGGAGTTGAAAATTCGCAATTGTTAAATTTTAACCAGTTGGTGATTTCACTATCAAAAGATTCAGAACAAGGATACAAAAACCGCTCATTTATTTTATGTTTATTGATCACATCGAAAAGACTCTTATTGTGACCATCGGCTCCGTAAAACACTTTACGTTTTCTGTATAAAATAAATTTTTGTAGATACAATGCTACCGATTCAGTTATGCAGAAATATTTTGTGTCTTGAGAGACATTAATTTTCATTTCATTGCAAATTCTAAAAAAATGATCTATGGCATTTCTGCTAGTAAAAATCACCGCACTAAAAGCTGCTAAATCAATTTTTTGTTTTCTGAAATCTTTTGAAGGAATTCCCTCAACTTTAATAAAAGGTTGAAAATCTAAATTTAGTCCATATTTGAGAGCTAAGTCATAATATGGCGACTTAGCACCTTCTGGTCTTGGTTGTGTAATAAGTATTTTTAAAGGAATCTTTTTAGAAGTTGTTTTTACAACTTTATCGGCTGTTTTTTTAATCATGCTTATATCATCCAGTATTTTGCAAAATTACTGACTTTTACTTAGAATAATCATTGCCTGTTTGTAAATCAATAAAATGGGGATAATTTCTATTGCTATTACATAAATAACAAAATGAAATCTACTCACACGTAATTGATTATTTAGTGTTCCAAATGTTCTCAAATATCTAATAATTAATAAGATTACTAATGAGAAAGCTGATATCACGATTGAAGATTCAACCAATGAGGCTTTTGCAAATGACATTAAGAATAGAAACGGGATTAAAGTTATTCCTGTTATTTTATTTAATAAAAAAACGATAAACAAATAATTTTCAGCTTCGTTTTTAAAACCGGTTAGCCATCCAAAAAAAAGAACATTTACATACTTTAGCACATACAAGCATGCCACAAACGCTATGCAAAATAGCATTGTTGACCATTCGTTCAAGCGTACTTTTCCTATATGTTTTAGTATCAAAAAAACATAAATGCCAGCCGTAATGAAAAAGAAAATATTCATTATTAAGGATTGGAATTTTGCAATTAATAGCTGATCTACTAATTGGCTTTGGCGAAGAGTGGTATTCAAAAATACACGAGCTAAATTGGTGAAATACTTTTGATAGATCAATTTGAAAACACTCAAGAAAAGCATCAAGAAAATCAAAATATAAAAAAGCAAATCATTAGAATTATAGCTCCTAATTTGTTGATTATTGCTTTCCGAAATTGTTTTTAAATTGTAAGTGGCATTCTTGAGGATAACCTCTTTTTGATGAAAAAGAACTGAATCTTTTTTAATCAAAATTTCTTTATTGAATAAATTACTACTACTATCCTGACCCAATGCACTTAAATGCAAAATGCACAACAAGATTATATTTTGAGCTATTTTATTCAATTTTATAAATTCTAAATCAAAAGTAATTAATATAACCTATATGGATTTTTGATGCCTGATTTAAGTTTAAATCCAGATCATTTCTTTTTCCTATTGAGTAATTAATACTAAGCATGCCTATTTTTGTTTCATAATTTATTCCTATTCCGATCCCAAAATAACTGTTGTTTACAATTATTTTCTGGTATTTTTTTTGAACTAACCCGATATCTGAAAAAAGAGCAAAAAAACTATTGACGCCATTTAATACTCTTAACTCTGAAGTAAATATGGCATATTTATTTGCATAAATACTAGCTTCGTCAAATCCTCTCATGATAGCACTTCCGCCAATTTGAAATAAATCATTTCTGAAAACACTAGGGCTTTCGTAATATCCAGCTTGAACACCAGCTTTAATTGTTGAGGACTTTCTGATAGAAAAAAAATGAGCTGCTTTTAATTGCCATCTTATTTCATAACTACTAAGTTTGATGGAGTCATACAATGAACTATAATCAAAATCTTTTGATGAAATAGATGTTACTTGGTTGCTGATTTTTATTTTTTTATTTCCTAATGATGCTGAAAACAAAAATTCATTTCCTTTTCTTGGATTCAAAAAATAATTGGTATTATTAAACTGATAACTCAATCCGATGCTGTTTGAGGAGATGTCGGCATTTACAGGAAGTGCTTTAATTTGTTTAACCAAAGCTGTATCTACAGCCCCTTCCAATAAATTAGATTTTCTGAATTGAAAAAACAATTTGCCGATATTATTGGCTGATAAATAATGTTGCAAGGCCAGCTTTGTATCAATTTGAATGAAATTAGAATCTTTTTTAAACAAGTCGAAAAGAAAATCAAAGCCTATATCTGAATTAAAAATAAACGGTTGCGAATAGCTGATATTTAATCTAGGGGAATTAACTTCGAATTGTTGCCATTTAAATAAAACTCTTTCCCCATTCGCGAAATAATTTTTCAAATTAAGATTTACATCGCCTGTTAATTGTAGTTTATTAGCATCTCTACTAGAAGGCTGAAAGCCAATCAGGAAATTAAATTGGCTGCTTCTTTTGGGTTGTAAATACAAATTTAAAATGCTACTATTTGACAGCATTGTTAGATCTGAAGGTTGAACAATTGATAGGAAATCCAGTTCTGACAGGCGTTTATCAATTTCAGATAAAATTGTTGGTGTATAATTATATTGATTTGAAATTCTTAAATAATGTTTGATAAAGCTATTTGACACATTTATATTTCCATAAGTCCTTATACTATCGATTGAATAAGCCTTTCCTTTTTCTGCTATAATGTTTGAAATAAATGTTTGATTTTCTAATCTTATACTATCATAAAATACTGAGGCAAATGGATAGCCCTTGTTTTCATAAAAAGCCAATAACTTGTTTTTTGTCCATTCTAAATCATGTAGGCTTGTTATTTTATTATTGAATTTAAAAAGCGAGCCCGCTATTTCTTCCTGAGCGTTTTTCTCCAATAGATTCAAATTCAGTTTTGATTGTTGATATTGTTTGCCAATAAAAATCATAACGCGAGCAACTGAATCATTGATTTGAAAACTATCTAAAGATGCTGATAAAAAACCATTATTAGCGAGTTCTTTTGGAAGGCCTAAAATATATTCAAAAGCTGCCTCTTTATTTGCAAATGATGATTTGATATTTGGGAAAGCAATATGCTCTGTTGAATCCTTATCTATAATATGATATACAATTGAAAACGAATCCTTGTTCGAAACTTGAGAAAAAACTGAAGTAAGCATTGAGAAATTGCAAATGAGCAGCCCAATTATCAATTTGATTTTTTTAAAGTTAACTTGCATGTCAAATGTTGCTTTCAATAACATTGTAAAACTACACACTTTGGCGGGCATTTATATTCATATTCCTTTTTGTAAACAAACTTGTAATTATTGCAATTTTCACTTTACAACTAATATTAAAAAAAAGGAGTTGTTCATTGATGCCTTGAAAAAAGAAATATTATCTGAAAATGAATTTATCCCAAACTCTGAATGTATTGAAAGTATTTATTTTGGCGGGGGAACTCCCAGTCTGCTGTTGCCAAGTGAACTTGATGAAATTTTGAGTTTGTTACATAAAAATTTTAAGGTGCTGCAAGGTGCTGAAATCACTTTGGAAGCAAATCCAGATGATATCAACAGCGTAATTTTAGACCAATGGCATAAACTAGGAATCAACAGGCTTAGCGTGGGTGTTCAAACTTTTATAAATGAAGAATTGCAATGGATGAATCGGGCTCATACTGCCGAGCATTCCTTGAATTGCATTAAAATGATTAATAATTCTTTAATAAATAATTATTCTGTTGATTTAATTTTTGGCAGTCCTTTACTAACTGATGAGGACTTAAAAAAGAATCTTTCGATAATTATCAAAAACCAAATTCCACATATTTCCTGTTATGCACTTACGATTGAAAAAAAAACACCATTCTACAAAGCTGTAAAAAATCTTCAGTCAAAAAATATAGATGCAAACAAGCAAGCAGATCAATTTTTACTAGTATTGGATACTTTAGAAAATAATGGTTATGAACAGTATGAAATAAGCAACTATGCAAAACCGGGAATGAGAAGTAAACACAATAGTAGTTATTGGCAAAACAAGCCTTACTATGGATTTGGGCCATCAGCCCATGCATATGATGGGAAAAATATCAGAAAATGGAACGTTTCAAATACTTCTTTATACATTCAGCAAGCTGGTAATGAAATTATTTTTGAAAAAGAATCGCTCAGCACAAATCAGCTGCTAAATGAATATGTGATGACATCATTAAGAACTAAAGAAGGCATAGATTTGAACATAATCTCGAATCTTTATGGTGTAGATTATTTAAATGAATTAAAAACAGCAATAACTAAATTCATTTCAGGCGGAAAATTAATTAATAATGATGGCAGGATTCAACTAACCAGGGAAGGGAAATTATTTGCAGATGGAATTGCTGCTGATTTATTTTTCTAATTGAAAAACGACCTGCTAATTTATAATTTCCAAAAATTTAGCCTTAATTTTGCCTATGGCAACCAAAAAAATTCCCAATTCTTCTAGCTCCAACAAAATCATTATTGAAGGTTTGACTTTTGATGATGTGTTATTAGTTCCATCTTATTCTCAAGTACTTCCGAGAGATGTTGATATTAGTAGTTTTTTGACTAATAAAATTAGATTAAATGTTCCTATGCTAAGTGCGGCGATGGATACAGTAACGGAAGCTTCCTTGGCTATCGCATTGGCAAGAGAGGGTGGATTAGGTATTCTTCATAAAAACATGACGATTCAACAACAAGCGGAGCAAGTTAGAAAAGTTAAGAGAAGCGAAAGTGGTTTAATAATGGACCCAATTACACTTCATGCAAATGCCACAATAGGTGAAGCTCTAAAGCTTATGAAGGACAATAAAATTGGTGGGATTCCAATTGTAGATGCACAACAGAAGTTAATTGGTATTTTAACAAACAGAGACCTCCGCTTCGAGACGAATCTCAAAAACAAAGTGAGTGACGTCATGACCAGCACCAACCTCATTACTGCTCCGGAAGGTACTGATTTGAAAAAAGCAGAAACGATTTTCAAAAAAAACAAAATCGAAAAACTTCCTGTTGTTAATAAATCAGGTAAACTAATTGGCTTAATCACATTTGGAGATATTCTTAAACTTAAAAGTCATCCCAATGCAATGAAGGATGAATTTGGCAGACTGATAGTTGGCGCAGGGGTTGGCATCACCAGCGATATTCTTGAAAGAGTAGATGCTTTACATAACGTTGGCGTTGATGCTATTTGCTTAGATAGCGCTCACGGACACTCGAAAGGAGTAATAGATGCTCTGAAATCAGTAAAAAAATCGTTCAAAAACATTTCTGTTATTGCAGGTAATGTGGGTACAGGAGAAGGTGCGAAAGCATTAGCAGATGCAGGTGCAGATGCAGTTAAGGTGGGAATTGGACCCGGTTCAATTTGCACCACTCGTATTGTTGCAGGAACGGGCGTTCCGCAAATTACTGCTGTAATGGAAGTTGCCAAGGCTTTGAAAAACAGAAAGATTGGCATCATCAGCGACGGTGGAATTAGATACACAGGTGATATGGTTAAAGCTTTAGCGGCAGGCGCTACCTGTGTTATGATGGGTAATGTATTTGCTGGGACTGAGGAAAGTCCGGGTGAAACCATAATTTATGAAGGAAGAAAATTTAAACAATATCGTGGTATGGGCTCTTTGGGCGCAATGGCACAAGGAAGCAGCGATCGTTATTTTCAAGATGTTGAAGCAGATATCAAAAAATTTGTTCCGGAAGGAATTGAAGGCAGGGTTGCATTTAAAGGTAACCTAAAGGAAATCGTTCACCAATTCAATGGAGGATTAAGAGCGGGTATGGGTTATTGTGGTGCTCAAAATATTGCCGAATTGCAAAAAGCAACGTTTGTGAAAATCACTCAATCTGGTATGAAAGAAAGCCATGCTCATGATGTTGTAATCACTAAAGAAGCTCCAAACTATAGCAGATAAAATTTTGATTTAACTGATTATACTTTAAAATAATTGCCCTGACTATTTGCCTAAGAGTTTTCGGTAAATGTTATAACAAGTGACAAATTTTTAAAAAGTCATCTGAACACATGAAAAAAATATTTCCAACTTGGTGCATTTTATTTCTATTATTTTTTTCAACAAGTGAACTTTCTTTTTCTCAAGATTCTTCTTCAACTCGTTTGCGAATTTCATTAATCACTTGTTCGCCTGGAACTGAACTATACTCCATATTCGGACATAGTGCTATAAGAGTTATTGACAGCAATAGCGTTTCGGATATCGTTTTTAATTATGGCACCTTCAACTTTGATGAAGACTTTTACTTAAAATTTATTCGAGGGAAATTAAATTACTATTTAAGCGCTGCAAACGTGAATGATTTTTTGTTAGAGTATATAGCAACCGGGCGAGGGGTTTCAGAACAGGTGCTTGATTTGTCTTCGCAGGAAAAGGCTAGCATTTTTAATTATCTATTAGGAAACATAAAAGAAGAAAATAAATTTTATCAATACGATTTCTTTTACAACAATTGTACCACAAGACTAAGAGATATTGTTTTGAATGCTAAAGAAAATAAACCAGTACTTCCTTTTGTAATGAACAACAAAAGTAGTTTTAGAGATGCTATACATTTGTATTTACAAAATGGTCAACAATACTGGAGTGAACTAGGGATAGACCTTTTATTAGGCGTGGGCTGCGATAAAATTATGACTGCTGAAGAGCAAGAGTTTTTGCCTAATAATTTAATGAATGCTTTTGATGGGGCAGAAAATAATCGCATAGTAAAAAGCAGAATTGAAATGTATTCCCCTTCTGAAATAAAGAATGAAAAAGTATGGCTTACGCCTTTTTTATTATTTACGTTAATATTACTTCTCTATATTTTATTCTATTTTATTAAAAACAAAACAGGATTATTTTTTCTAAACTGCTTTGACTTTTTATTGTATTTTGTAACTGGCGTGCTTGGAGTGGTGTTTGTTTGTATGTGGTTCTTTACTGATCACACAATGACTAAAAATAATTTTAATTTATTGTGGGCAGTTCCATTTAATGTAATTGCTTGTTTTTTTATAAACAGCAAACAAAAAATCGCGAAATCATATTTTTTAGTCTACGCAATTTTAAATGCATTAATCTTGATCCTTTGGAAAATACTTCCTCAGCAATTAAACTATTCATTAGTTCCGATTGTTATTATGCTTGGATTCAGTGCTTATTTGAATTATAAAAAAGATGGAAAAATTCATTGAGAAAAATCAATCAAAAATTTACTATTCAGTGTATGGCCAAGGCCTGCCGGTTTTGTTGCTTCATGGCTATGGTCTTGATAGTAGTATTTGGCATTCTCAAATTGAATCATTAAAAGAGAAATATTTGTTTATAGTACCAGACTTGCCTGGATTTGGAAAATCAAAAACCAATTTTGATTTTGATTTTAGTTTTGATACTATTTCTGATATCTTACAAGCTATCTTACTAAAAGAATCCATTACAAAATGTATATTCATTGGACACAGCATGGGTGGATATATTGGTTTGAATTTTTTAAAAAAGCATCCAGAAAATATATTAGGATTGGGGCTTTTTCATTCCACGGCTTATATTGACAGTGAGTTAAAAAAAGAAA
>CANGGD010000011.1 GCA_947453295.1 Chitinophagaceae bacterium
ATGTTGGAAATCAAGGAAGGGAATTCTTTACGAGTATGAGATTTATTTGACCTAAAAAAAGCGCAGTGTGCACTGCGCTTTTTTTAGGTGATTTATAATTTTTCTATTAGATGGTCAACTATTCCATAGGCTATGGATTCGTTTGCATCCATCCAATAATCTCTGTTAAAGTCTTTCATAACTTTTTCAAAAGTTTGCCCACAATTAGCCGCTAATAATCGAGCGCCCATTTCTTTTGTTTTTTGCATTTGTACTGCCATGATTTCTAAATCAGCGCTGGTACCTCTACCGCCGCCACTTGGCTGATGTATCATTACCTCACCATGCGGAAAAATAAAACGTTTCCCTTTTTCTCCGCCACTTAATAAAATACTTCCCATACTTGCAGCCATACCCATACAAACAGTACTTACTGGGGAGCTGATCATCCTCATTGTGTCATAAATAACCATTCCACTTGTTACTACACCTCCTGGGCTATTGATATAAAAAGTAATTTCTTTTCCAGGGTTGATTGCTTCCAAATAAAGTAATCTATCGGTAATCTCTTTGGCACTTTTATCTTCTACTGCACCCCATAAGAATACTTTTCTTTGCTCAATAAATTTTTTGTCGAACATCCAACCACTCATCATTTTTTCCATTGGGTTTTCTGGAGTTGCTTCTGGCTGTTCATCTTCTAATCTAATATTCTTAAAATTCATGTGTATATTTTTATTGTTTTTAGCCTTGTGTTAAGTCTTTTTACTCATCCTTAATTGGAAAGAGAAAGACACTTATGAGCATTTCAAATTTTAAACTTATAAAATTGATTAATCTTTTTTGCTTTTTCTAGGATTCATGATTAATACTTCATCCACTAATCCATATTCCTTGGCTTCAGTAGAAGTCATCCAATAATCTCTGTCACAATCTTGTCCTACTTTATCAACTGGCTGGTTCGTGTGATGCGCAATTATTTCGTAGAGTTCTTTTTTTATTTTTCTGATTTCATTTACAGTTATTTCTATATCAGTCGCTTGTCCGCCTGCACCTGCACTTGGTTGATGCATCATTATTCTGCTATGTTTTAATGCGGTTCTTTTTCCTTTGGCGCCCGCACACATTAATACAGCACCCATACTCGCTGCCATTCCTGTGCAAATAGTAGCAATGTCTGGTGTTATAAACTGCATTGTGTCATACATACCTAAACCTGCATATACACTTCCTCCTGGACTATTAATATACATTTGAATATCTCTTGTACGATCGGTACTTTCCAAGAAAAGTAATTGAGCTGTTACAATATTTGCTACTTCGTCATTAATCGGATATCCCAAAAAAATAATTCTGTCCATCATTAATCTGCTGTATACATCCATCACCGCAACGTTCATTGGACGCTCTTCAATAATATTAGGTGTAAGGTTAGTTACGTTATGATTTATATATCCATGTAAAGTATTGCTACTTATACCTTGATGTTTGATAGCGTATTTCTCAAACTCTTTTCCAAAATTCATGTGCTTTTATTTTATTGTTTTATTTTGCTAAGATATTGATAATGTTTTTAAAGAAACATGATATCTATATTCTAATTTGATTTTTTGTAAAAATTAATCCCTACTTCTATTCATATAAATTAAAACATATTGAACCAGCATTGCTATAGAGGCCAATGCAGAAACTACATAGGTAAGTGCCGCCCATTTTAAAGCGTCTTTTGCTTTTTCTTTTTCTGATGAGGAAGTGATGTTTGCAGTTGATAGCCATTGTAGAGCTCTGGCAGAAGCATCAAACTCAACAGGCAAAGTGATAATTGTAAATAAAGTAGTCACTGCAAAAAGAATGATACCTATTAAAAGAAAAGTAGAATTACCACCACCAAATCCCATGAAACCAATACCCGCCATAATTATCCATTGAGATAAAGTACTGCTAATTTGAACAGCTGGTACAATTTTACTTCTCAACATTAGCATTGAATAAGCAGTTGCGTGTTGCACAGCATGACCACATTCGTGAGCTGCAACTGCAGCCGCGGCAATGCTTCTGCCTTCATACACTTCCTTACTAAGATTTACAGTTTTGTCCATTGGATTATAATGATCGGTCAAACTCCCCTCAACAGAAACCACTTGAACATCATAAATACCATTGTCTTTTAGCATTTTTTGAGCAATCTCTTGGCCACTCATCTGACTTGTTGTGGCAAGATTTCCATACTTAGTAAACTTTGATTTTAATTTTGATTGTACTGCCATTCCAATGATCATGAAAATTGCAGAAATAAAAATGATTCCAATTGTCATAAAAATTTTCTTTACTATTCTCAAAAACTGTTCCTAAGAGAAAAACTGACAAAATAACAATGATTAACCTAATCCGATTTGCTGATGTAAGGAAGGAATTTCAACATCTAAGAATCCCTTTTTAATTAATTTCTTTTGAAAATCACATTGCACTTCGTATTCTCCATGCACTAAGAAAAGTTTTTTTACCTGTTTTGCATGTTGACAAGATAGGAATTGAGATAAATCATCATAGTCTCCATGAGCGCTCATACTTCTCATTTCAGCAATTTCTGCGTTTACCTCATGATGTTGTCCAAAAATATTTACTTCTTTAGGATGATGCATTAACCTTCCTCCCAAAGAATGTGGTTCGCAATATCCAGTTAATAAAATTGTGTTTCTACTGTTTTCTATGTTATTGCTAATATGATGTTTTACCCTTCCGGCTTCCGCCATACCGCTGGCTGATATTATAACACATGGATTTTTGTAATAATTCAGCATTTTTGATTCATCAACCGACTTAACAAATTTTAAGCCTTTAAAATTAAAGGGATCATCGTCCTTCTCCAATATTTTTTGAATTCGATTATTGAAATATTGAGGGTAGCTTTTGATAACAGAGGTAGCTTTTAAACTTAAAGGACTATCAACAAAATATTCTAATGCTGGAAGCTTATTTTCTATTTCTAATTGATTAAGATAGTATAATATTTCTTGCGTTCTTCCAACGCTAAAAGCCGGAATAATAAGTTTGCCTTTTTTATTCAAACAGGTATGTTCTATCCACTTTAATAATGTATCAATTGAAGGTTGATGTTTGTCGTGTATACTATTTCCATAAGTTGATTCAAGTAAGATTATGTCTGCTTGTGGAAATACATCAGGAGATTTTAATATTACATCTCTGTATCTTCCAACATCTCCACTAAATGTAATAGTTGTTGTTTTGCCATTCTCTTGTATTTTTAAATGAACGGCTGCGCTTCCAATAATATGTCCTACATCAGTAAAACAAAATGAAATATCTTCATCAATGGTAAACCAATGATTGTATTCTACTGATTGAAAATGAGGTGCAACTGCTAAGGCGTCTTCAATGGTGTAAAGTGGTTTTAAATATGGAAGTCCTAATAATCCTCTTTTTTTATTTTCATATTTAATATCCATTTCCTGAATAGCGGCAGAATCTTCTAATAAAATGGTTGCTAAATCTTTTGTGGCGGGAGTAGCATATACTTTTCCGTTATACCCTTCCTTTATTAGTTTTGGCAATAAGCCACAATGATCAATATGAGCATGAGACAAAATCATGTAATTAACCGAAGATGCATCAAAACCAAAATCAGCATTCAAATCATTAGTCTTTGGTCCCATCCCCTGAAACATTCCACAATCCAATAAAATTTTTTTTCCGTTAGATAAACGAATGAGGTGCTTTGAACCAGTTACTGTTCTTGCTGCACCATGGAATGATATTTTCATCTTAATTAATTTAGTTGCTTACCCTAAGCATTTACTGCTATCCAGCATAACATTCCTATGCCGTGTTTTATGGCATCTTCGTCAATATCAAAAGTTGGGGTATGAACATTACTGGTTATTCCTTTTGATTTATTACCAGCTCCTAACCTAAAAAAGCAACCTGGTATTTTATGTGAGTAGTAAGCAAAATCTTCAGCGCCCATTCTTAATTCTGTTTCAGAAACATTTTCTTTTCCTGCATACTCTTCAGCAATTGAACGTGTTTTGGTTGAGAGTTCTTCATTATTAAAAACAAAAGGATAGCCCACATCTATTTTAATGGAAGCGGTTGCGCCCATTGTTTCTACTAAATTATGTGTGTGTTTGCTGATCAATTCGTGGGCTTTAAATCTCCACTCTTCATTCATTGCCCTGAATGTACCCATGAGTTTTACTTCTGACGGAATGACGTTTGTTGTATTTCCTGCATTTATTGCAGTTATTGAAAGTACAGATGGGTTAAAAGGATTATTATTTCTGCTGATGATTTGTTGCAGACAGATAATTAAATGTGAAGCGATTAAAATAGGATCGGCAGTTAAGTGAGGTGCTGCGGCATGTCCGCCTTTGCAATTAATGGTGATGTAGATTTCGTCGGCACTTGCCATAACCATACCACCTCTAAAACTAAAAGTTCCTGTTTCCATACCTGGATGAACATGTAAGGCAAATATTTTTTCTGGTGCCGGATTTTCTAATACCCCCTCTTGTATTAAGATGCTTGCTCCGCCAGGATTTTTTTCTTCTCCGGGCTGAAAAATTAATTTAATAGTTCCTTCCCATTCGTCCTTTGTTTCATTTAATATTTTTGCGGCTCCTAACAAACAAGTGGTATGTACATCATGACCACAGGCATGCATAACACCCGGTATTGTTGATTTATAGCTTACCTCGTTCTCTTCTATGATAGGCAATGCATCCATATCGGCCCTTAAGGCTATTACTGATTTTTCTGGATTTTTTCCCTTTATCAATCCTATAACGCCGGTTGTGGCTTTCACATCAAATGGAATACCCCACTCCGTTAGTTTATCTTGAATAAATGCTGATGTGTTAAATTCCTCAAAACTCAATTCAGGATGAGCATGCAGATGATGACGAATATCAATAAAATAAGCATTATTTTTTTCTACTAAACTTTGTATTTTTTGAAGCATTGAACGAGGGATTAAAAATAGAAATCAGATTTATGTATTCAAATTTATGGCATAAAATGAGTAATTGTATACGTTCATAAAAAAAGGTCGTTTTTTTCAAAACGACCTTTTTAATATTCAAAACGATTGCTTATTGAATCATTAATTTTCTAGTTTGTAAACTTGTATTAGAAGCATCTTTCAACTCCAAGAAATAAACTCCTTTTGGTTGACTAGAAATATCCACTTTCATAGCTTGGAAAGCTTTAGAAATAGTGAAAGACTTCAAGTATACAGTAGAACCTTTTGAATCATAAATCTTAATGGTTAATGGATTATCTACTCCATTGTATTTATCATTGAATCTGATTTCAAAAGCTCCTTTGTTAGGATTTGGATAAACGAAAGCAATAGTTGATAATGAATCATCAATTGCTACAATATTACTAGTTGGACCTGCACAACCATGACCATCTTTTAGTTTTACAGAATATTCTCCTAATCCATCGATATTAACTGAAATAGCAGAATCTGTTGCGCCATTAATATCTACTCCATTGAATTGCCATTGGTAGGTAACATTTGGAGTGCTAGCATGAACAGTTGTATTTATAGTTGTAGTTAAACCAGGATACAATCTTGTATATGGTGCTGCTTTAATTACTGCATAAGGATCTGGATATACAGTTACAGGAACCACTACTGGGTTAGAACTACATCCAGGTGTTTGTGCTACAAGTGAATAATTTGTTGAAGCACTTGGCGCTGCAAAAACATTATGTGCTAACGTTCCTGATACATACGGAGTAGTTAAAGCAGAATCTGTAAACAATCCTGTTGCTGGTGACCAAATTCCGTAACTTCTAACTGCAGTAGAATAAGTAATTTCTATACTCCAACTATCAAATGTGTTGATTGGTTGAGGAGTTGGATATGGGAAAGTTACTGAGTATACTGAATCAGCCCAATAATCATACATTGCTAAAGTCCAAGGACCATTTGGCACAGTATATAAATTACTGAAATTAGTTACATCAGGAATAAAACCATCAGGACCTGATTGAATGTTAGTAAGAGTATATACAGGATTATTTGCTGCGTCATTAGCAACTTCTCTTGCTGGTAAATAAGCATCTGGCTTAAATGTTCCAGTAAAGAAAGAAGTATCTGGAGAAGTTTTTATAAATGCAGTTCCATCAGAAGAGAAAACTGTATTTGCTAAACCACTTGTTCCAGTAGCATTTGTACCTGTAGTTCCAGTTAAAACATAATCAAGACTTAATACTTTATTATTAGGCGCTTTTACTACAGCTACTAAATCTCCCACCCAAGTGTGCGTTGCATTTAATTTTACTTTCATGCCTGTAATAGTTACTCCTGCAGGAATACCACTAACATCAATTGTATGATTTACACCTGAAGTTAAACCATTATCCGGAATAGTTAGGCCTAATGCGCTTGAACTAAAGGTAACGGTAGTGGATACACCAGCAGCATCTCCACTAATTTCTATCGGAGTAGAACCACCGCGACAAAAAGCAGCAGTTGTTGGTGTTACAGCAGCAGGAATTCTTGTTACTGATAATCTTGCAGAATCTGATACACCTGTTGCGCCACAATTTGTTGCCAATGCTCTGAATAAATATCCATTCATTGCGTCAGCAACCGGATTGATTGATAAAGTATCAGTGGTTGCGCCACTATATTCCCCACCATTGATAACATTTGCCCAAGGGCTTGTTGCAGAAGTTTTTACTTGCCATTGGAATTCTTGAACACCTCCTCCAGCATGAGCATAAAGGTTTACTCCACGACCACAAACTGTTGTTGTTGCCGAAGGTTGAACTAAAAATGCAGGTGCACCACAAGAAATCACAACTTTATAATCTTCTGTTTCTCCATAAGTATAACCCAAACAAGCATCCGCACCAGTTAGTGCAGTTGCAAATCTTACTCTTACTCTCATTTTAGTAACACCCAATAAAGATGTTGCAGGAATTGCAATATTTCCTATTACTGCATTGCCCGTACCGCTTCCCAAATTTGTAAATTCGTTAGTATCAAATACACCATTTTGATTGTAGTCAATCCATACTCCCACAAATTCTGTACCGCCAGTTCCAACTGAAACGCTCATTGGATATCTTGCAGATTGCGATAAATTTACCGCAGCTACTGAAGAAGAATAATTAGTGTACCCAGTTGTTCCTCCACAAGTAGAAGTGTTATTTAAATTTGAAATAGTTACGTTAGTAATATTATCATTCAAAGAACAATTGGTAGATGGTGGTAAACAATAACAATCTGTAATTGGATTCATTGCAACACGAATTGGAGTTGATGTTGCAGAGTCATTTCCTGTAGCACATACTGCCAACATTCTATACCAAGTAGTATCCGTTTGTGTAGTTGTATATGTACGACTTGTTGCCCCAGCAATATCAGTGTATGTTATACCATCAGCAGAAGACTGCCATTGATATGACATTCCCAAACTATTGATATTATTAGCAGTTGATAATGTAAATTCAACACCAGGACAAGCTCTTGAATTTGTAGATACAGTAGCTCCAGGATTTGGTGTTCCTACACATGGTACAGGATTTACAATACTTATCGCATAATCTTCTGTTTCACCATAAGTGTAACCAATACATGCATCAGCACCTGTTAATGCAGTTACAAATCTTAATCTAACACGCATTTTTGTAGTGCCAGCCAAAGCATCTGTTGGTACAGATATTGTGCTATTGATAACAGCTCCATTCGCACTTCCAATAGCTGTAAATTCTGCGTCGTCAAACACACCATTTTGATTGTAATCGATCCAAACACCTACATATTCTGTTCCGCCGGCTCCAACGGTTACGCTTATTGGATAGGTTTCACCACTAGTAAGTTGAGCTGCAGGCAAAGAGTCTGAGTAATTGCTATATCCTGCAGTTGAACAAGTAGTAGTGTTATCTATTCCCTCAAATGTTACGTTTGTTATTACATCACTCAAAGTACAACTTGTACTTGGTGGTGTACAAAAACATGCTGATGGTGGGTTTAAATTTACTTTTACTGAATTTGAATATCCTGCAGAAGATAAATTACAAAACGCTGCTTGTCTAAACCATAGACTAGTTGTAGACAATGATGTTGTAAATGTAGAAGCAGTTGCTCCAGAAATATCTGTCCAAGTTAAACTATCTGTTGATGATTGCCATTGATAAGTGATACCGATACTATTTACATCAAGTGATGTAGATAAGTCAAATGTTGTAGCAGGACAAGCATTTGTTAATGTTGAAATGGTATTTCCAGGATTTGGTGTACCTGAACATGAAGGCGGCGCAACTAAGTTTACAAGATAATCTTCTGTTTCTCCAAAGCCAAGGTTTAAATCTGCACAAGCATCAGCACCTGTAAAGTCTAAGTTATATTGAACTCTTACTCTCATTCTTGTAAATCCAACCGTAGCAGTAGATGGCATTAACCAATTACCTCCGTTGATTACAACTCCGTTTCCACTTCCTACATTTTTAAATTCTGATGCATCAAATGTGCCATCCTGATTGAAGTCGATCCAAGCACCTACATACTCTGTGCCTCCGTTTCCAACTGTTACATTAATCTTATATTGAGCTCCTAGTGTTAAGTCTGGAGCTGTAACAGTTGCTGTGTAATCCTCATATCCATTTGCTGAACATGTAGAGTTATTATTGATGGTTGAAAATTTCACTTTTGTAATAACGTCATTCAAACTGCAATCAGATGTTGTTGGTGTGCAGTAGCAAGCAGAACCACTGTTTTGAGTTACTTGAACAGGTGTTGAAAATGCGGTAGAACCAGAACATGTAGCGGATAATCTATACCAAGTAGATGAAGATTGCGTAGTAGAATAAGTTGGATTGGTTGCTCCTGTTATATCAGACCACGTTGAATTATCTGGTGATGATTGCCATTGGAAATTGATACCTGCTCCGTTAAACGAACCAGAAACCGACAAATTAAAACTAACATTTGAACATACAGATGTTAAGGTTGATACTGTGTTTCCTGGTACAGGTGTTCCTGTACAATTTGGTGATGTATAATCAATGATAAAATTAAAATCTTGTGCTTCTAAACCGCCAGCATCTGCAACATTAGTCCATGTTGCTCCCCAAATATTATGTTGCTTAGCATTGTTTCCAGGCTGTGTGGTAGTACCCACTACTGTGCTTGGAGGTGTAAAATTACTAGTCACTCCAGTAGTTACACCAGTCTGCCACTCAATCCAATAAGTTCCAGCAGGTAATGAAATAGGTGTAATAGCTGCTTCCAATTTCCATATTTGTCTGGTAGTACCAGGTGTTGCATTGCTTATACGATACATATTAGCGCTGGAAGAAGCTGTTAATCTATTAGTCAATGTATCTCCAAAAACCGGAGTTGGATTTCCTACAGATGGATCTGTGTTGTAAATTTTAATTCTTAAGGTAGTAAACGGTGAAGTTGCACCAGTATATCCAGTTGAATATGCAAAAAATGTTAATTTACTAATGGTCCAGCTGCCAGCTGCTATGGTGAAATCATCAGCCAATGATAACCCTGCAGAAATAGGTGCGCCAAGTCCAAATGAAGTATTCCCTGCTTGAATTTCACTCCAAGTGAAACCAGTAGGAGCCGCAGTAGAAGCCGCATCAGATGCAGTAGCACCAGTAGATAAGTTACCATTTACATACTGCTGTGCAGTTGATGAATTCAAATTCAAGCATAAAAATCCAATAATCAACAATGTGTTAACCAAGAATTTTCTGAATTGTAATTGAGTAAAATTAATTTGCATAGAAAAGTTTTATGTTTTGTAAAAAATCGATTGCCTAAATTAGACAATATAAATTAAAACTTGCGTAAATTACTTCATATCTTTTACATGACAAATATTTTTTTTCAGCGCTTTTTACTCATAGTTTTAAAAAATTGGGAGCAAAAAATTAAATTTGCCGATGAATATGTTTAACAGAAAAAAAATTGGCTCTTACATATTAAAAAAAATATTGTTCAGTTTAATAGGAATTGTCACATATCCACTCATCAATATTTTCAATAAACTTACGATCAAAGGGTTATCTCAACTAAAGAAACTCCCTCAAAAAAATGTACTTTTTGTAAGCAACCATCAAACCTATTTTTTAGATGTAATCACCTTTAATCATATTTGTTGTGCAGCTAAATGGGGCAAGAAAAAAGGGCTTGGCATTCCATATTATTTACTAAATCCATTTGTAAACATATATTATGTAGCGGCAACTATCACCATGCAAAGCAATTGGATGACAAAAATCTTCACCTTTGCCGGAGGTATTACTGTAAAAAGAGCCTGGAATGAAAAATCGGGTGAAAAGCAAACAGGATTGGGCATTGGAGATACTCGTAATATTACAAGAGCCCTTGAAAATAGTTGGGTTATCACCTTTCCACAGGGAACTACTACCCCTTTCGCACCGGGAAGAAAAGGAACTGCTTTAATTATCAAACAAAATAAACCTATTGTGGTTCCACTTGTTATTAGTGGTTTTTCTGAAGCGTTTAGTAAAGATGGATTGAAATTAAAAAAGAAAGGCGTAAAGCTACATGTTGAAATCAAGGAACCCTTACCGATTGATTATGACGCACCCACAGATGTTATTCATGAACAGATTATGGATGCCATAGAACAAAGCGAAAAATTTGCTCAATAAATATTAATTGAACACCTATCTCCTAAAAATTAACGAACTTGCGGCTTCTTTACTTATAATTATTAATTTATACCCATGAAGATTTTATTTCACTACCTTAAACCTCTTAAATGGTTGGTAGTTTTTACTTTATTGATGGCTGCCATAAATATTGGATTTTCTTTGATTGATCCTATACTTCTTGGTAAGTTGGTGAATCTTGCAAGTGAATTTCAAAACAAAACGAATACATCAGGATCCATAGATTTTTTCTGGAATTATGAACATGTAATTAGAAAAGGTAAGCCTTATTTACAATTGGGTGTTTTTTATATTTTATTTTTCTCTATTTCTGTGGCAATGGTAAGTAGGATTGCAAAGGCTTTTCAGGATTATTTTCTAAATCTTATCATTCAAAAATTTGGGGCAAAGGTTTTTACAGATGGGTTACAACATGCCATGAAACTTCCTTATCAAGAATTTGAAGATCAAAGAAGCGGAGAAACTTTATCTATATTAACTAAAGTTCGTTCTGATGTTGAAAAATTCATGATCAATTTCATCAATATACTTTTCGGTATTATTATTGGAATCGTTTTTGTTTTTGTTTATGCAGCAATATTTATTAACTGGAGAATACCGATTGCTTATTTAATTGGAATTGGTTTACTCAGTTTTATTACCAACAAGCTTTCTAAAAAAATTAAACTAATTCAAAAAAATATTGTGAGTGAAACAACCTCACTCGCAGGTTCTACTACCGAATCTTTAAGGAACATTGAGTTGGTAAAAAGTTTGGGTTTAACCAATCAAGAGGTATCTCGACTAAATAAAAACACTTATAAAATTTTAGGACTAGAATTAACCAAAGTAAAAAGAGTAAGAAGTATAAGTTTTGTACAGGGAACATTGGTTAATACATTACGCCAGGTAATTTTATTTATTTTGATGTGGCTAATTTTTCATAATCAGATGGATGCCGGTCAATTAGTAACCATGCAAATTTTTTCATTTTTTGTATTCGGACCTTTGCAAGAAATTGGCAATATTTTACTATCGTACAGAGAGGCAGAAGCATCATTAAATAATTTTGAGAAATTAATGAATAAAGCTCCAGAGTCTATTCCTGCTAATCCCGATCATTTGGGTTTAGTAGAAGAGCTGGAATTTTTACAAGTTGGGTTTAAACATCAATCCGCTCTTCACAAAGCGATTGATGGTATTAGTTTTGCTGCCAAAAAAGGAGAAACCATTGCATTCGTAGGACCAAGCGGTAGCGGCAAATCTACTTTAATGAAATTATTGGTGGGATTGTATCGTCCGCAAGAAGGAAATATTGTTTATAACGGAATAGATGAAACGAAAATAAATTTTGATGATTTAAGAAATCAAATCGGATTTGTTACGCAAGACACAAACTTGTTTAGTGGTACCATAAAAGAAAATTTATTGTTTGTTAATCCGGACGCTTCAGAATTTGAATTAAATGAAGCTTTAGAAAAAGCTGCGTGCAAAACTTTGTTAAGCAGGGCAGAAAAAGGATTGGATACTTTAATTGGGGAAGGCGGATTAAAATTAAGTGGAGGTGAAAAGCAAAGAATCTCTATTGCTCGGGCGTTGCTTCGCAAGCCCAGAGTTTTAATTTTTGATGAGGCTACTTCAGCTTTAGATTCCATCACTGAAGAAGAAATCACAAACACAATTATCAACATATCAAAAGCAAAAGAACAAATAACCATCTTAATTGCACATCGCTTAAGTACCATTATGCATGCTGATAGAATATATGTGCTCGAAAGAGGTAATGTTATTGAAACCGGCACTCACCAAGAACTGGTAGAAGAAAAAGGTTTGTATTATGCTATGTGGCGCCAACAAATTGGTGAAAGAAAAAGAATGGATAGTTTTTCAAAATAATAATAATTCTAAAATGGCTACTTCAAACAAAATTCCCAATTACTATCTCAGCATCTTCAAAATGAATTGCCCCAGATGCAGAAAAGGGAAAATGTTTAAAGATGCAAATCCATATAAGAAATTATCTTTAAAACATATTTTTGATATGTATGAAAACTGTTCGGAATGCAATCAAAAATATGATATGGAGCCAGGATTTTGGTATGGCACAGGCTATGTTAGTTATGCATTAGCTGTAGCCGTATCCGTTAGCACATTTGTAGCCTGGTGGGTTTTGATTGGGGTGTCTACAGAAGACAATAGAATCTTTTATTGGTTAATTCTAAACACGATAACATTAATAGTATTACAACCTTGGATGATGCGGTTGAGTAGAGTAATTTATATGCGTTTTTTTGTTTTTTATGACAAAGACTACAAACAACATCAACCCAAATTATTTGAATAAAATATTTCTATTGATTACAATTTCCATTCTAAAGGAAGGTTAAGCTTAATGCCGAAATTTCTCCCCAAATTATATACTCCTGTTCTACCGGTAGCTTTGTTTTCGGATGCATACTTTAATCTACTCACATGACTTTGATAGGCCACATCAAAAATGTTGGATGCTGTTAAATAAACACCAGCAATTTGTTTGTTTTTATTATTGAAAAAATCTGATCCAATTCCTACATTAACAAGTGTGTACCCTTTTGTAGTTGTTTCTGTATTGTACGCTAGAAATACATGGTTTTGTTGGAATGTGTTTTCAACTTCAACCTTTACATACATATTTTTAACTGACTTGTTTTTGCTGTTGATGTCTGCTCTTAATTCTGTTTGTAATCTTGGAGCGGGTATAAAAGGTAAATTTTTGGATCCCTCAATTGGCAATTGAAACCAACCTCTTACAAACGAAAAGCTATTTTCAATATGCAACCAATCTAACGGATGCGGATGTATGTCTATAGTGATTTCAAGTCCTGCAAGTGTTGCTTTTTGTTGATCAAATGCAAAGGCCGTTAACTTTTTTTCTTCAACATTAATAATCGAATCTTCTCCATTTGCATTTTGCAGTTTTCTGTAAAAAATAAAATTGTTGAATTGATTTAAGTAACCAGCAATATTTAAAGAAAAATGTTCTTGATTCCATTCAAAGGCTCCATCTGTTTGTACACTAATTTCACTCTTTAAGTTTTTATCACCATATTCATACCGAGTAGTTCCTTCGTGAGCCCCATTGGAACAAAGTTCCGAAATACCAGGTGCTCTAAATGCTTTTGCTATATTGAATTTGAAGGTACTATGTTTGTTGAAAGGAACTGATAAACCAATGCTTCCGGAAAAATTTGAAAATGTTTTTTTTATCGCATCCCCTTTTTCTATTTGTTGTTCTAATAGTTTTTTGGTTTCTATAGCCCTGTTATCTATTCTTAATCCGCCACTAAAATTAATTTTTTTAACCTCTTTTTGAGAAAATACAAAAACTCCTGCATCAAATAACTGATAGTCTGGAATAAGCTGTTCAAGACCAAGATTTTGATTTGTTTGATTCATTCCATTTATGCCTATTGCATTTTTCCAACCATTGTATTCCTTAAAATGAAATTGAGATGAATAAGTAAACGTTTTCATGTTGAAAAATAATGATCTAGTATTTTCATTTTCTGGATAACCAAATTCTTCTCTTCTATTTTGTTGCCATCCCAAATTTAAAGTCATTAAATTTTCTCCAATTTTTAAATTATTATCTGATGCAACTTTAAAATGTCTGATGTGCTGATAGGGAATGGAAGGTTCAGTACTTTTAAAATCTTCATTTGTAGCTCGTGTACTTATTCCTGATGAAAGTGTTTTTACAAAATAGCCTTCATCATCTCTTTCGCCTTCAATTAATCCTGCCTTTAAATCAAAATTGCTAAGTAATAAATGACTATACCCCCAGCTACTATTATATCCTATGTGTCCGCCAAAATTATGTTCATTAAAGTTCGAATTAAAAACATATCCGTCATATTTGTTTTGATACGCTCCTGCTCCTTTATACGTTCCATAAGCACTGTAATTAAATCCATTTTTATTTACTGAAATATTGCCGTTTAAACTTCTTAAATGATTATTAGTTTGATAGTTAGAACCAAAATTTATTTTGCTTGTATTTAAAGGAGCTGGCACATTTGAAATGATATTAATCACTCCTGCCACAGCATCACTTCCATACATAAAAGAAGCTGGGCCTTTTAAGACCTCTATTTTATTTACACTTGCTTCGTCAATTTCTATTCCATGCTCATCGCCCCATTGTTGACCTTCCTGACGAACGCCATCATTTACAGTAAGTACCCTGTTGTATCCTAGCCCTCTGATTAATGGTTTTGAAATGGCTGGTCCAGTTGATAACGAGGAAACGCCTGCTTTTTTTGTAATGCTTTCAATAATGTTCATAGAAGAAGATTGCAGTAAATCTTGTTTTCTCATTATTGAAACTTGAAAAGGAATTGTTTTTAGAGTGGCGGCTTTACTTGTACCCATAACCACAACAGCATTATTTTCAATAACCGACTGAACAAGTGAAAAGTCATGTTTTGTTTCACCATTAATTTCTATTTCAATTGCAATTGTACTATAACCAATATGAGATACTTCTATCAAATGTTTTCCATTCTTTATGTTTGAAATATAATATTCACCCAATGAATTAGTACTACCACCAATTTTACTATCTACTATAAATACTGACACCCCTTCAATACTATTATTGGTTTTTGAATCTTTAATTATTCCTTGCAAAGAACCAATATTGTTTTGTAAGGCAAATAATTTGGGAGAGGATATTGATAATAATAGAAAAAATATCAGCTGAGTAAAAGATTTCATTTTTTATTTTTTGTTACGTCGTTGCAAATATATATAATTCTTTTGCACCTATTTATGTGCGAAAATTTAAATAGTAATAATAATGTTAAATATAAAAAAGGGAAAGTTCCTTTTATAAAGTTTTCTGATTTAATTTCGTGTGTATATGTACCAAATTATTAGAAGAATTCTCTTTCTGTTTGAACCCGAAAAGGCTCATTACTTTTCGATGAATTTGATGAAATATTTTTGTGCAATACCTCCCATTAAATGGCTTATAAAAAGCATTTATAAAACAAATTACCCGGTAAGTTTTTTAGGATTGAAGTTTATAAATCCAGTTGGGTTAGGCGCGGGTTTTGACAAAAATGCAAAATATCTCAACACATTAGAATCTCTTGGTTTTGGTTTTGTAGAAATTGGAACAGTTACTCCTAAAGCACAAGATGGTAATGAAAAACCAAGATTGTTTCGGCTTCCTCAAGACAAAGCCCTGATCAACCGAATGGGTTTTAATAATGAGGGGGTGAATAAGATTTCTGAAAGACTAAAAGAATGGCGTTCTAAAAATCCAAATACATCATTAATCATTGGAGGAAATATTGGAAAAAACAAACTCACTCCAAACGAAGATGCTTGGAAAGATTATGAAATTTGTTTTAAGAAATTATATGATGAGGTTGATTATTTTGTAGTTAATGTAAGTAGCCCTAACACACCTGGATTGAGGGCCCTTCAAGAAAAAGATAGTTTAATAAAAATATTTTCTGTTTTACAATTACACAATCAAAAACAAAACAAAGCCAAACCAATTTTATTAAAAATTGCTCCGGATTTATCAGTTGAACAAGTAGATGAAATTATTTCTTTAACGGATGAAATAAAATTAGATGGATTAATAGTTTCTAATACAACAATAGAAAGAAGCAACTTACGTACACACTCAAACGCTATAGATAGTATTGGTGCTGGTGGATTAAGCGGATTACCTGTAAAAGAAAAAAGTACCCAGCTTATAGATTACATTCATACTAATACGGCTGGCAAATTGTTTATAATAGGCAGTGGGGGAATTTTTACTTTTGAGGATGCTAATGAAAAAATAAAAGCAGGGGCATCGTTAATACAAGTATGGACAGGCTTCATTTATGAAGGACCGTTAATTATTAAAAATATAGTTCGTCATTTAAAAAAATAATATGAATCCACTTTTTTCATCAGAGAGTATTATAAGTTTTGTAATTCTGGTTGTTTTAGAAATTATCTTAGGTATTGATAATGTTATTTTTGTTAGCATCATCATGAACAGATTAAAAGATCCAAAAGATGAGATCATTGCAAGAAGAAGCTGGATGATTTTAGGGATGATTACAAGAAGTGTTTTATTATTTGGACTAAGTTGGCTGCTTCATCAAAAAGGAAAAATAATCATAAGTCTATTTGACAAGGGTTTCGATTTGGCTAGTATAATTATGTTGCTCGGTGGTTTGTTTTTAATTTTCAAATCAGTAAAAGAGATTCATGAAAAACTGGAGGGAGAAAATCCAAATATTACAACTAAAAACAAGCCTTCTATTAAATTAGGAAATGCTATTGGACAAATATTGTTAATTGATGCTGTGTTTTCATTTGATAGTATTTTAACTGCAGGCGGAACTGCTAACCATTTAGAAATTATGATTAGTGCTGTAGTCGTTGCAATGATAGTAATGTTTTTATTCAGTCCAAAGATTTCATATTTTATTCACCAACATCCAACTATCAAAATGTTGGCGCTTTCTTTTTTAGTGATGATTGGTTTAAGTTTAGTTATAGAAGGATGGGATGCCGAAAAATCAGAGGCTTTGCACTTGAAGAATTATATTTATTTTGGAATGGCATTTTCTTTCGGTGTAGAAATATTAAATATGATCATGAGAAAAAGAAATAAGAAAGACCATCTTGTTGAATTAAATGAACCAGTAATTTCAGAGACAGAAAAATAAATGCAGTTTATTCTTCTCTGCCAATTATACTATTCGCTTTTCTCCAGGTTTCATTTAACACTTCAAAATCTAGTAATTCCTGTTGATTAAAATGTTGAGCTGTCAATTTTTGTAAATCAGGTTGACCAGCATTAACCCAAGCTGTGTACCAAAAAGAAGCAATAGTTAATATAGATTGACGCATTCTTCTTTCAATCATTCCATTTAGTTTTAAACTATATCTCTTTGTAAAATTAGAAGAGTATTGTTTTATTATTTTTCCGTTTCTGTTTTCAAATGAAAATTTAAATGGCTCTGCGATTTCATTTGTTAAAGCCTTTTCAAAATACAATACACTATCTATGGCTTGGTTGCTTTCTTTAATCACTTTCCAAATGTATGATGTAGGATCTTTGATAAAAGAGGCCTTTCCAATAAAAAAATTAAACTCATTTTCTGCTAACAATTCCGGAACTCTACTTTCCCAGAACCCGTGAATGCCATTTTGATTTGTTTTTTGACCATTGTAATTGCTGGTTGTATGTAAGGGCACATGAGCATCTGCAATATAATGGCCTATTTCCGCGCTGTTTTTCATAATTGAAGAATAGTTGTTTTGCTTAAACGCTTCTGTTAATCTCGTAAGCATAAGTTGAATATGCCAGGGAACAATTCCATGTCTATTCAAACTATCCAATGTAAATGCATCAACTGCTTTAGACCAGTTTCTAGGTAAAGAATCAACAGAACGTTCTCCATAGAAATCCAAATCAATATAATGCCTTGGAGCCTCCGCTTCGACAGCATATCTTCTTTTATCTGGATCAGTTGCGTGCTCAGTTAGATATTGAATGTTGGGCTTGTATAAAATCATCATCTCCGGTGGAAGTAAAAAAACTGCACAATAGTTGATTTTACTATGGCCGTAAAAGCCCCAACAATAGGCTTTTTCAAAACATAGCATTAAAAAAGATAAAAGTATTAGGCAGAATTTCAAATGATATTTTTGAAGTAATAAAATTAAAAATATCAATGAATAATTATTGGTAGCTGTGGTTTTAACCAATGTTTTGTTAGAAAATAAAGGTTAATTTGGAAGAAAATCTTACTTCTCTTTTTCTTCTTCTTCTAATGAAGTAATTCCTCCACTTACAGCAAATTTCATGAATTGAGCACTATTGAGTTGTGGTAAATATTTTATTCTTGCTTTAGGTACAATAACCACATTCCCTGCTACAGAATAAGAAGATGGAATATAAACTGCAACATAATCTATTAAGTCAAATTCACTCATATCTTCTTTAGTGATAAAACCAATTCTCCAAACATCTGTTTCATCTATATTCACTAAAACATTTTTAGTGAATTTCTTTTTTTCTCCAGCAAATGCTTCAAAAAACTCTCTTGTTGTTGAATAAATATGTTTTAATCCCGGAACCCGTTGCATCATTTTATCGAAAAACAATATGATTTTATTTGAGATAAAAAAATAACTGAAATATCCTATAATTGATACAAACAAGATTACAACTAAAAATCCTAACCCATAATTTTGAACTCTTACATTACCCGATTCATCTTTTATTGTGAAAAATGGAATAAGACTGTCTATTGATGAAACCACTACAAAAATTACATAAAAAGTTACGAGTACAGGTGCCATTATTAACAAGCCTTGTAAAAAATACTGCGGCAGCGATTTAAATTTGAATTCGTTTTGCATTTTATATAATTATATAACAAATGTAGCTTTTAATCTTTTCTAGATAATCATATAGACAAATATATATCATCAAAAATATTGACATGGAAACTTTTTTTACAACATAAGTTTCCTTAGTTTTGCTGCAATTATGAATTTGAATACTGAAGTACAATCAAGAATATTTAATCAAGCCCATGATTTGTTTATGCAATTTGGATTGAAAAGTGTGAGTATGGATGATATTGCTTCAAAAATGGGAATAAGCAAAAAAACGATTTATCAATACTTTGAGGATAAAGAAGAATTGGTAAGTGCTGTTGTGAAGGCTATTACTTCTCAAAATGAAGAGGTTTGTAATCACGATATAATCCGCTCCGAAAATGCAGTGCATGAAGTTTTTTTGGCAATGGAGCAAATGTCCACCCTGTTTCATAAAATGAACCCTTCCATTCTCTTTGATTTGCATAAATATTATCCCAATGCTTTCAAGATATTTTTTACTCACAAAAATGAATTTGTATATAAAAAAATTAAAGACAACTTAAACAGAGGCATAAAAGAAGATTTATACAAAAATGATATTGACATAGAAATTTTATCCAGATTTAGAGTTGAATCCATTGTAATGCCTTTTAATCCTGATTTTCAATCTGTAATGAAAAAAAATTTGGTAGAATTATCTTACGTATTATCAACACATTTTTTATTTGGAATTGCTACTACTAAAGGAGAAAAGCAAATCAATAAATACATTAAAAATCAAACTAAATATTCAATTTAATGAAGACACAACTAATTATTGTTTCTCTTTTTTCATTCCTGATTGTAAATACTGGTTATGCGCAAAAAGAAAATCTGTTTTCTTTACAGCAAACTATTGATTACGGAATGAAAAATGCAACAGAAGTTAAAAACGCTTTGATTGATATTCAAATTCAAAAACAAACAAATAATGAGGTGACTTCCTTCGCCTTGCCGCAAATAAACAGTAGCATAAATGCAACTCATTATTTTGATATTCCTACTACAACTTTACCTGATTTTATTTCTCCCAGTGTTTATAATGTTTTAGTAAACAATAATGTAAAAGATGGGAATGGAAATCCAATTAAATTTCCTGTAAGTGGCTTTGGTTCAGTACCCGCAAAATTTGGTACTAACTGGAATGGCTCTTTGGGTGTTGATTTTTCTCAAATTTTATTTGATGGTCAAATTTTTATTGGACTTAAAGCTCGCGCTGCAACATTAAATCTAGCCACTCAAGCTGCTGCAGTAACTAAAGAACAAGTAAAAGTGAATGTTTACAAAATTTACTACCAATTGATTGTTGGTAAAAAACAATCTACAAGCATAGATGCCAATATAGAAAGATTTGAAAAGCTCTTAAACGATACAAAAGAAATTTTCAAAAATGGTTTTGCAGAAAAATTAGATGTTGATAAAGTAGAAGTAGTATTAAACAATCTTAAAACAGAAAAAGATAAAATTAATGCGCAATTAGAAATGGGAAACGCCGCTTTGAAATTTTTAATCAACATGCCTCAGAGTGAAAAACTTATTCTCACAGACACACTAAATGAAGAAGAAATAAACTCTTTAGCTGTTTCAGATAGTGTAGATAAAACTAAACGAAAAGAATATCAGCAATTAAAAACAGCTATACAATTAAACGGACTAAACGTGAAAAGATATCAATTGAGCAAGTATCCTTCATTAGTTGCGTTTGGCACTTACTCTAAAAATGCACAAAGAAACAGTTTTAGTTTTTTTGATAAAGGGGATTGGTTTTCAACTTCATTGATTGGGGTAAAATTATCAATGCCTCTATTTGATGGTATGGGTAGAAATGCAAAAATTGAAAAAGCTAAATATGAATTAGCTAAAACAAAAAACATTATGTCAAGGCTCGAACAGGGTATTGATTTTGAAATCTTTGATGCTCGCTTAAAAATAAAGACTGCTTTAAAAACACTCGAAAATCAAAAACAAAATAGCCTATTAGCGGAAAAAGTGTATAACAATACTAAATTAAAATACGATCAAGGAGTAGGAAGTAATAATGAAATATATACGGCCCAAACAGAATTAAAAATCGCTCAAAATAATTACTATGGTGCTTTATATGATGCTATGGTTGCCAAAGTTGACTATTTAAAAGCAACTGGAAATCTTCCTTAATTTATATTAATATTTAAATAAAAAAAGCAAAACCAATTATATGCAAAAAATCAAATTAATAGCTGCACTAGGACTTCTTATTATTTTCTCATCTTGTGGTGACAAAAAAAATGAAAGTGATAAAGTAATAGCTGAAAAAAAAGCAAAGCTTGAAAAATTAATAACTCAACAAAGCAATCTTCAAGTTGAAATAGACAAATTACAATCTGAAATCAAAAGTTTATCTGGAAATAGTGATAATGCTGCTCAAGCAAAATTGGTTGCTATTACACCGGTAGCGGTTCAGAAATTTAGTCATTTCATTGATTTAAGGGGAAGAGTAGATGCGGAAGACATTTCTTATATCTCTCCCAGAGGAATGGGCGGACAAGTAAAAGAGCTTTTTATTAAAGAAGGGGATGCTGTTAAAAAAGGGCAATTGCTTTTACGATTAGACGATGCCGTTATGCGCCAGTCATTAGTTGCTGCTCGTCAACAAATTGAAGGCATCAAAACTCAATTAAAATTCTCTAAAGACGTTTTTGAACGTCAAAATAATCTTTGGAAAAAAGGAATTGGTACTGAAATACAATTATTGAATTCTAAAACCAATATGGAAACATTGGAGAATCAGTTAAAGTCTGCCAATGAACAAATTAATGTTGTACAGGAACAATTAAATACAACAGCTGTATACAGTGATGTAGATGGTGTAGCAGAAACTGTAATGGTAAAAGTTGGAGAGTTGTTTGGTGGTATGGGGCAAATCAAAATTGTAAATACCGACAAATTAAAAGTCGTTTCTAATGTGCCTGAAAATTACATCAATAAAGTACACAAAGGAATTCCTGTTGTGATAAGTATTCCAGATGCAAATGAAACAATTAATTCTACTATTTCTTTAATTGGTCAAACTATTGAAAATACACAAAGAGGTTTTATTGCTGAAGCTAAAATTCCAACTTCAAATTTTTTAAAGCCGAACCAATCTGTGATAATGAAAATCTTAGATTATACAAACGAAAAAGCTGTTGTGATTTCAATCAATACTGTTCAAAGTGATGAAAAAGGCAAATATGTTTATGTGTTGGAGAAGAATGGTAAAGGTGAATCAGTAGCTGTAAAAAAAATAATTGTTTTGGGTGAAACCTATGCTGATCTAGTAGAAATTAAATCAGGATTATCAGGGGGAGAACAATTGATAACAGCCGGATATCAAAATTTATATGAAGGTCAATCAATCAATACCTCAGTAAAATAATTAACCCACACAACAATTTCTGTTAAAAATAAATTTATGAATATTCCAGAAGGTATTAAAGAAAAATTCAAAGAGTTTAAACCAACAAGTTGGGCTGTTGATAATAGAACAGCCATCTATATTATTGCAATATTAATTTCATGCTTTGGTTTGTATAAATTCAATACGCTACCTAAAGAACAGTTTCCGGATATCGTTGTACCAACCATTAGTGTTACCACAGTATACGTAGGTAATTCACCAAAAGATATAGAGAATTTGGTTACGCGACCAATTGAAAAACAATTGAAAGGGATAAGCGGAGCCAAGGTGAAAAAAATTACCAGCACCTCTCAAACTGACTATAGTCTTATTATTGTAGAGTTTGATACAGATGTAAAAACGGAATTAGCAAAACAAAAAGTAAAGGATGCAATTGATAAGTCTAAATCAGATTTACCTAACAACTTAACACAGCAACCAAATGTGCAGGAATTTGCGTTTAGTGAAATGCCCATCATGTTTGTAAATGTTAGTGGAGATTTTGACGGTGTGAAGTTGAAACAATTTGCAGATAAGCTTCAAGATAAATTTGAAGAACTTCCTGAAATTACAAGAGCAGAAATTGTGGGCGCTCCTGAAAGAGAAATACAAGTAAATGTTGACCCCTATAAAATGCAAGCAGCGCGTATCAGTTTTATGGATATTGAAAATGCAATATCACGCGAAAACAATGATATTACTGGCGGCTTGATTGCGGTTGGCGATATGAAAAGAACTTTAAAAGTAAAAGGTCAATTTAATTCTGTAAATGACTTACAAAATATTGTAGTAAGAAGTAGCGCTCAAGGTTCTACAGTTTATTTAAAAGATATTGCTGCACTAAAAGATACCATAAAGGAAAAAGAAAGTTATGCGCGATTGGATGGCAAAAATGTAGTAACCATTAATATAGTAAAGAGAGCCGGTGAAAACTTAATTAATGCAGCTGGTAAAGTAAAGGATATTGTTGCTAACATGCAAGCAAGTGAAGAACTTCCTCCGAATTTAAAAGTAGTAATTACAGGAGACCAAAGTACTGCAACAGCCACTTCATTTAATGATTTAGTAAACACGATCATTATCGGTTTTATTTTGGTGTTGATTATTTTGATGTTTTTCATGGGTGTAACTAATGCCTTCTTTGTTGCATTAAGTGTTCCGTTAAGTGTGTTTGTGGCATTTATGTTCTTACCTATTGCTGATTCAATTGTAGGAACACCCGTAACACTCAATTTCATTGTGTTATTTGCTTTATTATTTGGTCTAGGAATTATTGTAGATGATGCTATTGTAGTAATTGAAAATACACATAGAATTTACAATAATGGAAAAGTAAAAATTATCAAAAGTGCAAAAGAGGCTGCTGGAGAGGTTTTCATTCCTGTATTAGCCGGAACCGCAACCACTTTAGCTCCATTCTTTCCATTGCTTTTCTGGAAAGGAATCATTGGTAAATTCATGATTTACTTACCTACCATGTTGATATTAACATTGGCTGCATCTTTAATTGTTGCCTTTATTTTCAATCCTGTGTTTGCCGTTAGTTTTATGAAGCCAGAAGGTGAAGAGCATGAAGAAGATAAAAAGTTATTGTTTAAAAAATGGTGGTTCTGGACAGGAATCATAACTGGTATTATTCTTCATTTATTAGGATCACATGGTTTTGGAAATTTCTTATTAATAATGATGTTGTTGGCAGTAATGAACAGATATATTTTTAGAATAGTGATTCATAAATTTCAAAATAGTTTGTTGCCCTCGTTGATGAATAGATACGAAAAATTATTGAGATGGATATTAAAAGGGAAAAGACCCGTTTGGGCAGTTGTAAGTTTATTTCTATTGTTTCCTTTATCTATCTTTTTGTTAGTGGCAAGAGGAAATAAAGCCACCTTCTTCCCTAGCGGTGATCCAAAATTTATTTATGTTTATTTAAAAATGCCTGTAGGTACGAATGTAACTACAACGGATAGTGTAACACATATTTTAGAAAATCGCGTATTTAAAATTCTTGAAAAAGAAAAACCAGGCACAGAAGGAAGTATTGTAGAAAGTGTAATTGCCAACGTAGCCAATAGTGCCAACAATCCTAGAAGTAACAACAGAAGTATTCAACCTAATTTAGGAAGGATTCAAGTGTCATTTGTAGAGTTTGAAAAAAGAAATGGCAAACTTACTAAACCTTATCTTGATGAAATCAGAGCCAATATGGGTGGCATTCCTGGCGCTAGTATTGAAGTATCGCAAGAAGATGCCGGCCCTCCCACAGACCCTCCAGTTAACATTGAAATAACAGGCGATAAATTTGAAGATATAGCCGATATAGCCACCAAACTAAACAATTATCTCGATACAAATAAAATTGATGGCGTTGAAAATTTAAAATTAGATGTTGATTTAAATAGTCCGGAAATTACTGTAAAAGTAGATCGCGAAAAAGCAATGATGGAAGGTTTAAGTACCGGCCAAATAGGAATGGAAATTAGAACAGCTGTTTTTGGAAAAGAAGTAAGCAAACTAAAAGAAGGGGAAGATGAATATAAAATTCAATTGCGTTACACCGACTTGATGAGAAACAACATCACCGATTTGATGAATATGCGTATCACCTTTATGGATATGAATACTATGCGAATAAAATCAGTTCCAATTAGTGCGGTTGCCTCAGTTGACTATACTAATACTTCTGGCGCTATTGCTCGTAAAAATGTAAAACGCACCATTCAATTGCAATCAAATGTATTGGATCCATCAATGACTGCAAAAGTGAACAAGCAATTAGCTGAAAAAATAAAACTATTTAAAACTAAAGTGAATATCCCAGCTGATGTTACAATAAAACAAACTGGACAGGGCGAACAAGAAGCTGAAACAAACAGCTTTTTAGGAATGGCGTTATCTATTGCTTTAGGATTAATCTTTTTAATCTTGGTATTACAATTCAATTCTTTAAGTAAACCATTTATTGTTTTAACAGAAATATTCTTTTCCATCATTGGTGTTTTCTTAGGTTATGCAATTACCGGAATGACAGTCGCAAGTATCATGTTAGGCGTTGGAATTATTGGTTTGGCAGGTATTGTAATTAAAAATGGAATTCTATTGATAGAGTTTACTGATGAATTAAGAGGAAGGGGAATGAAAACAAAAGAGGCAGCAATTATGGCTGGAAAAATCAGAATCATTCCTGTAATGCTTACCGCTATTGCTACTATATTAGGTTTGCTGCCATTAGCAGTAGGTTTCAATATTAATTTCATTTCCTTTTTTCAACATTTAAATCCGCACATTTTCTTTGGTGGAGATAGTGTTGTTTTCTGGGGGCCATTAAGTTGGACAATCATTTTCGGATTGATTTTTGCGTTTTTCTTAACCCTGATAATGGTGCCAAGTATGTATATTATTTCAGAAAGATTAAGAAGACCAATGGAAAATTTCTATGGAACTAAATATGTTGCTTTGTTTGGATTTACTGGTCCTATATTCTTCCTCTTTGTTTTGATAATGTATGTAGGAAGAAGAATTCAAGGTAAGAAAGTATGGAATGGCAAATTATCGAAATAATTATTTCATGAATAATCAGATCGACTATATAGAAATAAATAAAAAATCATGGAATGCAAAAACAGATATTCATATCGAGTCTGCATTCTATGATGTAGATGGATTTTTGAAAGGAAAGAATTCTCTTAAAGAAATTGAGTTAAATCTATTGGGAGATGTAAAAGGGAAAAGCATTCTTCATTTACAATGTCATTTTGGACAAGACTCTATTTCTTTAAGCAGAATGGGGGCAAAAGTTACCGGAGTAGATTTTTCTGATGTTGCATTAGAAAAAGCAAAAGGTTTTGCAGAAAAAACAAAAACTGATACTACATTTATTTGTTGTGATTTATATGATTTACCCAATCAATTTGAACAAGAATTTGACATTGTATTTACTACATATGGAACAATAGGCTGGTTGCCTGATTTAGACAAATGGGCCGATATTGTTTCAAGATTTTTGAAACCAGGTGGTGAATTTATTTTTGTAGAATTTCATCCTGCAGTTTGGATGTTTGATGACGATTTTCAAAAAATTGGTTATAATTATTTTAATACTGGTCCTATTGTTGAAACATACAATGGAACTTACGCCGAAAAATCTGCTAATCTCTCACAGCAATATGTTATGTGGAATCATGGAATAGGAGAAGTATTGAATTCTTTGATAAAAAATAAGCTACAACTTCAATCTTTCGATGAATTTAATTATTCACCTTACGATTGTTTTAGACACACCTACGAATTTGAACCAGGAAAATTCAGAATAAAATATTTTGAAGATAAAGTTCCAATGGTGTATGCATTGAAGGCAATTAAAGAGAATTAGGAAAATTAGTTTTGGGGGTTCGGATTCTTTTTGTCTTAAATATTAAATGCTTTTATTCTTATAGAATTCATATCCTGCAATATTCATCATAATCAATAGCATGCCATAAAATATATCCTCAAAAGGAATGCTATAAATTCTATAATCAAGATTTTCATTATTGTTGTAAAGTACCACTGGTATTGAAGTTAGAAAACCGTTAACAATCAAAAAAGGTATAAGTATGATTAAATAAGAAATCAAAAAAGCGTTTACGTTAAAGGAATAAAAATACTTTTTTGCAGATGCCAGAATAAAAATAAAGAGTCCATTGAAGAAGAAAGTAAAGAAAGTATAATCTTTATTGTGATTGAGCAATGCAAGAAGTAACAAAATAAAGCCTAGCAATTTCAATACAAATAAACCAGACTGAGTTTGTTGAATTTTTGGAAAATAAATTCTTACACATTCATAAATAAAAACGCAACAATAAGGAACCACAAAAAAGAACAGTACTTCTTCAATAGGTAAATTATATATTTTTATCCCTGTTATATAGTTTTCATTAAAACTCCAAACGCCTTGTTTAGTAAATACCATATCCCAAATGATATAAAACAAAGCAGGCGCAAGCATTCCAATAAATAAATGTTTCCAGCTTTTATAAAAGGCTACTTTTTTATCGAAACTCAATATTAGCGGTCCAATTAATGAACCTGCAAGAATTAGAAAGTATGTGTAGTGTGGATTCAATAAAAATTAATTCAAAATTTAAAATATTTTCTCTTTTTTACTTTTTTCATTTACAAAATTCATCATTGCCCCCTTGCGTTCCTTGCGTGAAAACAATTTTTCACTTTTTACTTTTTACTTTTTACTTTTTTCATTTTTCATTTTTCATTTACAAAATTCATCCTTGCCCCTTTGCGTTCCTTGCGTGAAAACAATTATTTACTTTTTACTTTTTACTTTTTACTTTTTTCATTTACAAAATTCATCCTTGCCCCTTTGCGTTCCTTGCGTGAAAACAATTATTTACTTTTTACTTTTTACTTTTTACTTTTTACTTTTTTCATTTTTCATTTACAAAATTCATCCTTGCCCCTTTGCGTTCCTTGCGTGAAAACAATTATTTACTTTTCCATTCTCACTTTTTACTTTTCAATTCATTATCTCTCCTCACTTTATCCCAGTATTTTTTTGCAACAAGCAACATCCCAAAACTTTCACCATCTTCTTTTCCTAAATTTTTGTGATGCATTTTGTGTGCCCAACGAATTGTTTTTACATAGGTGTTATTGCTTCTTGTAAACCATTTAAATCTTTGGTGTATAATAACTTCATGAACTATAAAATACCCAAGCCCATACATTAAAATTCCAAAGCCAATTGCAGCTACCCAATAAACATGATGTTGTAATCCTAACATAATACATAACCAACTAGGCACAGCGAATATCAAAAAGAAGGCGTCATTTTTTTCAAAAAAACCCGGGCTAGGCTGGTGATGATCTTCATGTAAATACCATAAAAAACCATGCATAACATATTTGTGTGTAAGCCATGTAATACCTTCCATGATAAAGAAAGTAAGTAAAACAATTCCAATAAAAATTAGCATATTCATATTAAAGTTCTTAGTAACAAAAAAAACATCACTTGAATCATCAACAAATGTAACGCGAATTTATTTCGTTTATCAAATTTGAGTTGATGGAAAATAAAAAGTAAAAATAAACTTACAAGAAACCAGCAGACATAATTAAAAAAAGGTACTGCCCCATCTCCTCCCCATTTCCAATAGCCTAATTTAATAGCAATCGGTTCCATTATCCAATCAAAAAAAACAGCCAATGTGGCGCCGTCTATAACTAGAGACAATAGTTTAATAATTGGTTTTTTATTATTTGTTATTGTATTTATTTGATCAACCATTTTATGTAGAAGAATATTCATGCTGATTCCTGCACAATAAATTATCATAAACCAATTAAGGCCTATAATATAAGGCACATTCATAAAGGTGGGGCCTAATACTGTTCCATATGAATAATTGCCAAATAAAATGCCCGTTTTTGTTCCAATAATTTCAACTAGTATGCCTGTTACAAAGCAGCTTATGATAAAAAACAAGAAACTTTTATTAATACTGTTTTGTGTAAACAGAATCAATAAAAACATTAGCAATAGATTCAAAGAAGTTGTTTGAGCAAAAAAAGATTTATCAAAAAACAATATCCCTATCAATCCAATTACATGAAAAAGTATGGCTATAAAAGTTGCAATTTGAATTCTTGTAACACTAAATCCTAATACTTTATTTTCCATATTCAGCTTTTATAATTTCAGAAGCGATTGATGCACTTTTCAAACAAAGAGGAATTCCTCCGCCTGGATGAACAGTTCCACCACAAAAATAAAGACCTTTTAGTTTTGATGTAAAATTTGCTGGTCTAAAAAATGCTGCAAACTTTGAGTTAGAGCTGGTTCCATAAAGTGATCCTTTAAAGGTTCCTGTTTTATTTTCAATGGTAATTGGATCCATGATCGTTTCTGTGACAATATATTTTTCAATATCAGTATTTAAAATCCTGTTTATTTTTTTTATAACTGATTCACGGATTGCTCTTACAATAGCATTCCAGTCTTGACCAACATTTGCGGGCGCATTTATCATTACAAACCAATTTTCGCATCCCTCTGGTGCTTGATTGGATTCCATTTTGGAAGTGATGTTGATATAGATTGTTGGATCATTATAAATTGTTTGACGCTCAAATAAATGTTCAAATTCTTTTTTATAATCTTGAGTAAATAAAATATTATGTAAGTCTAGTTGTGGGAATGATGTATTAATTCCCCAGTAAAATATTAAAGCACTGCTACTTCTTTCGAGATGTAAAAGTTTTTTTGTTTTTGTGGTGTCATTCAATAAGTTTTTATACGTGTAAAAAACATCTCCGTTACTAACAACAAGTGTCGCATTAATAACTTTTGAATTTGTTACAATGCCTGTTACTTTTTTATTATGATGATTTATTTTTTCTACTTTATGATTAAAATGAAAACACACTCCTTTTTTTAATGCAAGTTGGTAGAGTGCATTAGTAATACTAATCATTCCACCATATGGATAAAAAGTGCCTTCATTCTGTTCTAAATGAGGAATCAAGCTTAACATGCCTGGCGCTTTATAAGGGTTGCTGCCATTATATGTAGCGTATCTATTGAAAATTTGAATAGCTTCTTCAGATTGAAATGAACTTTTGTTGTGTTGATGTAAACTACCAAATAGATAAGAATACTTTACAGTGGTAAGCGCCTTGAATATTCTTTTATGAAACCAGGTTGATTTTTTGTGTAATGAATTGTTTAAAAATATTGTACCTACATTTTTATAAAGTATGGCTGCTTTGTTCAAATAGTTTGTTATTGATTCAGTGTTTTCGTTTAATTGAGTCTTAAATTCCTGAATTAATTTTTCTCTGTTTGTATAAGCATTTATTTTTTTACCATTTTCAAAAAAATAATTACAAGCAATATCTACAGGTTTATATTTAAAATAATCGTCAATGTGTTCCTCAGCAAGATCGAAAAGCTCTTCAATGTTTTTGGGTTGAGTAAAGAGCGACGGGCCGGCATCAAATTTATACCCATCATTTTCAAAAAATGACAATTTGCCTCCAGGATAATCATTCGCTTCGTATACATCCACATTAAAGCCTTGAATAGCCAATCTGATTGCGCAAGCCATACCAGCAATGCCGCTTCCAATTATAATTGCTTTTTGATCTTGCATCATTTTATACCGATAAAATACATTTGAATCGAAGCAGTTTCTAGATGAATTAATTTAAAATACTAAGCTTACTTTTTATTCTTGCATTAAAAACAATAACAGCTTTTAATAAATCTGGGATTCTTATTCTTTGTTCTAATATTTCAGCAGGTTTTAATTTTGTTATCTTTTGAAATAATTTTAAATAATAGCAGTAAGCAACATAAACACCCAATCTTGCTTTTATGGGAAGTTGTTTAATCCCTTCTAAAGCATTTTTAAAATCACTTTCAATATCTTCTTCAATTTGCTTTTTTTGTTTGTCTGAAAAATCATTAAAATCAATTCCAGGAAAATAAGTTCTTTTCAATATTTCAGAATCTGCTTTTACGTCTCTTAAGAAGTTTACTTTTTGAAATGCAGCTCCTAACGATTTTGCATAGGGTTTTAAATGTTGATATTCTTTTTCGTTACCATTACAAAAAACATATAAACACATGAGTCCTACTACTTCTGCGCTACCATAAATATATTTTTTGTATTCGTCTTCATCGTAGGTTTTTTTATTCAAGTCGAAAGACATGCTTGCAAAAAATGCATCTACTAATTCGATATCAATATTATATTCATTCACCACTAGTTGAAAACTATTCAAAATTGGGTTTAAACTAATTTTATTGTTGAATGATTCATAGGTTTCATTTTTGAATTTTTCGAGCAATTCATATTTATCATGCGAGTGAAAACTGTCAACAATTTCATCTGCAAATCTTACAAAACCATAAATATTATAAATAGGCGTATGAAGATCTTTATGGAGCATACGAATGGAGCTACTAAAAGAAGTACTGTATCTTTCTGTAGTTAATTTGCTGCATTCGGCAGAAACTTGATTAAATAGAGATGACATTTTATTTGAATCTTTTTAAAATTTCTTTGGAAACAACCTCTCCGCTAATTAAAGACGGAGGCACTCCTGGTCCGGGTACAGTTAATTGACCGGTATAATACAAATTACTGATTTTTTTGCTTTTCAAGGAAGGTTTTAAAATTGAAGTTTGCATCAAAGTATTTGCTAAGCCATATGCATTGCCTTTAAAAGCATTGTAGTCATTTTTAAAATCTTGAGTTGCGTACGATTTTTTGTAAATGATATGATCAGTTACATTTTGTCCAATCTTTATTTCGTAGCGTTGTATGATTTTCTGAAAATACTTTTCTCTTAAAGCCTCGTCATCTCCATCAAGTCCGGCGGCCACAGGTATTAAGAAAAATAAATTTTCGCAACCAGAAGGAGCCGCTGAATCGTCAGTTACAGAAGTGGCACTAACGTAAAACAAAGGCTCTGATGGCCACTGAGGATTGTCGTAAATTTCTTCACCATGAAGTTGAAAATCCACATCAAAAAATAAGGAATGATGTGTTATGTTTTCAAGTTTTTTATTTAGTCCTACATAAAACAGAATGCAAGACGGAGCCATTACTCTGCTTTGCCAATAATTATTGGAATAAGATTGATATTTTTTTTCTATTAAATTAGTCTCTATAAAATGATAATCAGCTCCTCCTATTATAATATCTGCATCGTAATTGATTAATTCATTGTTATGAATAGCTGTAACATTTTTTGCCAAACCATTTTCAATATTGATTTTTTTTACATCGGTATCAAACTGAAACTTCACTCCTAATTCTACTGCCAATTGATGCATTGCATCAACAATTTGATACATGCCTCCTTGAGGGTACCATGTACCTAATTTAATATCTGCGTAATTCATTAAACTATATAATGCAGGAATTTTACTAGGTAAGGCTCCCAAAAACAAAACTGGAAATTCTATCAACTCAATCAACTTTGGATTCGAAAAATATTTTCTTACATGTTTTTTCATGGAAGTAAATACATCCAACTTAAGTAGTCCTTTTGCTAAATCAATATCTAAAAACTCAGATAACTGTTGGCCAGGTTTATGTACCAATTTATTGATGCCAATTTCATATTTATAATGTGCTTCTTGTAAAAATAAATCAAGCTGATTAGCGCTTCCTTTTTCTATGGATTCAAATAAAGTTTTTAATGCAGAATAATCAGCAGGGATATCCATTGGCGCATCTGGATAATAGACTCTATAAGAAGGATCAAGTCTTATTAAGTTATAATAATCTGATACTTTCTTGCCAAAGCAATTAAAATATCGCTCAAACACATCGGGCATCCAATACCAGCTTGGGCCCATATCAAAAGTAAAACCTTCAGCTGAAAATTGACGTGCTCTACCACCAGGCATAGAATGTTTTTCAAGAACAGTAACTTCACAATTTTGTTTAGCTAAAAAACTTGCGGCAGACATACCAGCAAAACCACTACCAATAACAATTATTTTTTTCACAGTTGAAAGATATATAATTTTCAGGAAGTTGGGCTGCTATTAATAACGATTGATTGATTCTTTCAATAATTTTCGTGCGAAATGGATTCTACTTTTTACCGTACCGAGAGGCTCTTGTAAATAATCAGCAATCTCATTGTATTTATAGCCTTCATAAAATAGTATAAAAGGGTGCTTGAAAATATCGGGGAGCTTAGTTATTACATCATGAATTTCTTTCAATCTAATTTTTGATTCGGCTTCATTTTTTACAGCAGATTGATTATGATCCAAGAAAAAATCATTGCTTGTGTGATCTAACACAACATTTTGTCTAGCTTTTTTTCTGTAATCATTAATAAAAATATTTCGCATGATGGTGTACATCCATGCTTTAAGATTGGTGCCTACGTTATATTTTTCCTTATTGGCTAAGGCTCTGTAAAGTGTTTCTTGAGTAAGATCTTTTGCAGATTCGTAATCTTTTGTAAGAGTTAAAGCAAAAGGCTTTAAAAATTCAACATTTGAAACAAGCATTTTTTCAAATTCTTTCATAATATTATTGTTTAACTTTTGATTGCCCAAAGCTAAACAATAATAATGTAATTGTCGGTATTTTTGTTTAATTTTTTTTGAAAAAGATTCTACAATTCAGCTATAAAGCTCATTACTTCAGATATATTCTTTTTAATTACAACAGGACTTTGAATTTTTTTCTCATAATTATGGGTAATTAGCCCAGAAATTATACAAGGGGTATCAGACAGATTTTTAGATATATTCCCCATAAATTTTTCAAAATTAAAATTAGTGGCGGGCCGAGTTATATGGCAATATAAATAATCTGGCTTCTTCACTTTAACGACATATCCAACATCTGCTAAAGGCACATTACAACCTAAATAAATAACATTTATACCTCTATTCTTTAAAAGATAGTACATGAACAACAATCCTAATTCGTGATATTCTGCCTCTGGTAAAAAAAGGAGTACTGTTTTATTTATTTTTAGTGGAGTGGTAAGATTGTCTATACCTACTATTAATTTTTGTCTAATAATATTTGTAACTAGATGTTCTTGAGCTGGATTAATATGATTGGTAAGCCATAAAATTCCAATTTTTTCCATGTATTGAAAGATGACTTGTGTAATTGTTTTTTCTATGCCTTTGGAAGAAATATAGTCGGTGATGGTGTTTTCAAAGCCTTCAACATTCAAATCAATCATATATTGAACCAGTTCATTTACGATTCTTTCGAGCTGTGCTTCATTTTGACTAAGAGAAAAAACTTTTTCTGCGATTTCTGGTTCAGACATTTTATCAATATGAGAAATCTTGAAACCGTATTTATTTAATAATGCAATGTTTAGAATTGTTTTAAGTTCCTCATTAGTGTAATATCTAATATTTGTGAAAGTTCTTTTGGGTTTGAGAAAATTATAACGTTGTTCCCAAATTCTTAAGGTATGGGCTTTAATGCCGGATAAATTTTCGAGGTCTTTGATGGTAAATGAGTTCATAATAATGCTATTACCTTTAAAAACAAATGTTTTATCAATTTGTTTAAGAGAATAATAATATTATTATAAAAAAGTAAATCATTAACAAAACAGCCCACCATTTAAATGGTGGGCTGTTGATATAGAAATCTTTTAAAGTTTAGTACTTAACTATTTTAGATACTTTCACTTCTTTACCTTGTCTAACTTCAATAAAGTAGGTTCCTGCTTTCAATTCTGATCCCAAACTAATGGTTTGATTTGCATTCACACTCATTGTTTTGATGAATCTTCCTTGTGCATCCATTACATTCACTCTTGCTTGAGCATTGTCTGATGACAATAACTGC
>CANGGD010000012.1:0-29222 GCA_947453295.1 Chitinophagaceae bacterium
CAATTTGCGTAAAAGAATCTTTGAAGTCTTCAGGTAATCTGTTTGCAGCCTCTCCTATAATTTCAAAATTCCTAATAACAGCATCAATGGTTTTAGAATCATTTGCAAAATCCTCAAATGTCATATCAGCAGTGTATTGCAAAATTTTATTGCAACTTTCCAGCATGTCATTTATTAAAAGCTGAGGTATTCGTTTAGACATAAATTATTTCATTCTCTATGGAAGCAAAGTATTGTGGCTTGATGCCTTTTCTTGACACCAAATCAACATGGGTATTGACTTTTTTTTCTATTAAATCAGCAAGATCAATAAAAGAAATTCCGATAGGTTCACTAAAATCAACTATGATGTCTAAATCGCTTTCAGATGTAAAATCATTTCTGACAGCAGATCCAAAAATACCCAATGAACTTACATGATACTTTTTCTCGAGCTCAGGCTTAAGTTCTTTTAAAATTTTTTTTATGGAAATCAAATTCGTCATAGCAAAACAAATATACTAAAAATAACAAAACCGACCTATTGGTCGGCTTGTTTGATGTATTACAATACAACACCGTGCGGCAAAGGAGATTCGAACTCCCACGCCCTTTCGGGAGCTACCACCTCAAGGTAGTGCGTCTACCAATTTCGCCATCGCCGCATACATTGAAAATAAAAAAACAGATGACAAATATAAATGAAGGTTCTGTAAAATAGGAGTTGAAAAAAATAAATTTATTTTTTCAGCAGAATTCTAAATGTAGTTCCTTTTCCTATTTCGCTATTTTTTACAAACAATTGACCTTTATGATAATACTCTATAATTCTTTTACTTAATGAAAGGCCAATGCCCCAGCCTCTTTTCTTGGTGCTAAAACCGGGTTTAAAAACAAAGGGCAAGTTTTTTTTGCTTATGCCTTTTCCATTATCAGTAACATCTATAATAATTTGACTGTTTTCATTCTTAACATCAATGCTTATAGAGCCTTCATGATCCAGCGCATCTAACGAATTTTTCAATAAATTTTCTATTACCCAATCAAATAATGGCGCGTTGATTAACGCAGTAATTACATCTTGGTTTGTGTGGAAACTGAAATTAATTTTTTCGCTTGATCTTCTTCTGATGTAGTTCATCATTTGATCAATTTGCAAAACAATGTTCATCGGTTCTAACTGAGGTGTGCTACCTATTTTCCCAAATCGATCACTAACTAATTTTAATCGATCAATGTCTTTACTAATTTCACTGGCAACTGCGTTGTTTTCAGGATTTTCTTTCAGCATTTCAAGCCAACCCTGTAAAGAAGAAATTGGAGTTCCTAATTGGTGTGCGGCTTCTTTGGCCATGCCAGCCCAAACTTGATTTTGTGTGGATTTGTTTCGAATACTGATGGTGATGAGGGTGATGAAAATAAACAAGGCAACAATAAAAAGTTGTATAATAGGATAATACCTAACTTGCTTTAATAAATCTGAGTCGCCATAATAATATTTGTTATAAACTAACGGATCGGTGCTAATATCTACTTTGATACTATCATGAAGTTTTTTAAATTCAATTGTTTTTTCCTTTAATAAATTCGTGAAATCTTTTGTTTTGTTTGTGTCAATATTTAGGAAGTTGCCAGTGGGATTATCAAATTCATCAGTTTCGATAATGGGTATTTCTGTATTTTCATTTGTAATGATGGATGTAAGATTAAGGGCTGACTGATCGGTTGTAAGACTTTTTGTTTTTAAAGATTCTGCCCAAATAGACACTTTTTTTCTTTCATCTGCAGCAATTTTTTTTGATAAGAAATTAGAATAAAAAATAGTGCCTGAAACAATTAAAATGGCGACAATAGCCAATGTAGTACGCCAATTTATAATTTGAGAAATCATACCTAAAAGTAATACATAGCCAATAAAAACAGTAAGTTTGTGGTGTATAAAATTCTAACAAAATTAATAATACATGAGTGATCCGTTGGTTGCCATTGTGATTTTAAATTGGAATGGCAGGGCTTTTCTGCAAAAGTTTCTTCCTTCTGTAATTTCAAGTAGCTATAAAAATAAGCGTATAATTGTTGCAGACAATGCATCAACAGACGATTCTATTGCGTTTCTCAGAGCCAATTTTCCTGAGGTACAAATTATTCAAAACAAAAGTAATGAAGGGTTTGCTAAGGGGTATAATACTGCATTAAAGCAGGTGCAGGCTGATTATTATGTTTTATTAAACAGTGATGTGGAAGTAACTTCCGGTTGGATTGAGCCTATTATAACTTTATTAGAATCTGATAAAAAAATAGGTGTTTGTCAGCCTAAATTATTGGCATATGATGATAGGGAAAGATTTGAGTATGCAGGCGCAGCTGGTGGTTGGATAGATTTCTTAGGTTATCCATTTACAAGAGGAAGGGTTTTTGATCATTGCGAAAAGGATGAAGGTCAGTATGATAATGCTTTGCCTTGTTTTTGGGCAACAGGTGCGGCGATGTTTGTTAGGGCAGAGTTGTATCATTCATTGGGTGGGCTAGATGATTATTTTTTTGCACATCAGGAAGAAATAGATTTTTGTTGGAGAGCGCAGTTGAAAGGGTGTAAAGTATATTGTGAACCTGCGTCAGTTGTTTATCATGTAGGGGGCGGTACTTTGCCAAAAGGCAATTCAAAAAAAACGTATTTGAATTTCAGGAATAATTTAATAATGATGGCGAAAAATCAAACGATTGTAGAGTCGAGCTGGAAAATTCCATTTCGGTTTTTGTTAGATGCCATAGTGAGTTGGAAGGAATTATTAGGCGGGAATAAATCATTTTTTGTTGCAGTTGCTAAGGCTCATATTCATTTTATGAAATGGTTATTCTTTGTAAAGAAATCGAATAGAAAAACATCAGATAAAAAAGCAATATTGCTAGGCTATTATAGTGGGAGTGTGGTATTTGACTATTTCATAAAAAAGAAAAATAGTTTTAGAGAAATTATTGGTATCAAATAACTTTTTTTTAAGTGGAAAGCTTATTTTTGCAAACGAAATAAAACATTATGGAAAAAGAATATCAAGAAATCATAGACAATACAAAAAAAGACTTTTCTCACAATTGGGTTTCTACGTCAAGATTTTTATGGTTTTGTCAGGTTTTTGTATTGTTGGTCTTTATTTTGGGAGGATGTTATGGGTTGTATACGCACAGATATAAAGGTAAACCAGAGGTAAATGTTCCTGATAATACTTTATATAATCCTAAATACAAATAAACTTGTTTTTTTAGGAATAGTTCCCTTATTTTTGCATTCCTAAAAATTAGATCTTATACAAATTGCGGAAGTAGCTCATTTGGTAGAGCACGACCTTGCCAAGGTCGGGGTGGCCGGTTCGAGCCCGGTCTTCCGCTCTAAAAATCCCGACAGCGTCGGGATTTTTTTTCGAATTTGAAATTAAATTTTCAGTTCGAGAATAGTGTCACTCGGGTGGTGGAACTGGTAGACACGCAGGACTTAAAATCCTGTTCGCAGTAATGCGAGTGACGGTTCGATTCCGTTCCCGAGTACAAAAAGTCAGAGCGAGAATGAAAGCGAGAGCGAACATTTGACTCTGACTTTTTTCTTCATTCTCATTCTGTTTCTCGCACTGATTTCTATCATTCCTTCTGTTTTTTAATCAATTTTATTCGGTGTTTTTGCTTTGCGGAAAAAAGTACTATTATTTACTTTAGCGCATCATAGTGTATAATTTGTTTTTTATGTTTGATTTTCAAAAATTGGATGTTTATAAAAAGTCCAAGGCATTTCATTTAGAATGCAAGAATATTATTCTGAGTAACAATCTGGATCGTTATGTAAAAGACCAGTTTGGCAGGGCATCCTTCAGTATTATACTGAATGTTGCAGAAGGGTCAGCGAAATTCTCTAAACCGGATAGAAGGAACTATTATGTCACTTCTAGGGGTTCTGTTTTTGAATGTGTGGCTATTCTTGATATTTTATCGGAACAGGGGATAATTGAAGAGGGAGAGTTAACGAAGTTGATGTTACAAGCAGAAGAATTGTCTAGAATATTGTTTGCAATGATTAAGAATCTTTCAAGTTGATCTTTGATTTACACTAACTTATCTTTTTGATTGATAAAAAATTTATTTACAACAAAAAATAATCTAACTGCCCAAAGGTCAGGTATTCGTAATAAAAGAATAAGTACCCATACCTGGAGAAAGAGTTTTGGTAGGGAAGTATGGAAACGAAACAACTACAGTGAGGGTTCCTTGGTGAAACTGTCACAGTTGTTCAACCATTCATCCATTGGTATCACCCGAATTTATCTTGATATCACTCGTGAGGAAGTAAATAACCTGTTTAACCTACAGGATTTGTTCGTGTATTAAAAAACCACCCGCAAATGGGGTGGTTTGATATAATCTTGGTTTAATTTTAGATACTTGACCAAAATTTTGTTGTTTTTATAATTTTACCCTTGTAGAATAATTTAAAAGTTCCGCCATCTCCATTTCCGCTGGCAGATTGTTTGTAACCATCCCAATCTAATATAACTTTTAAATCGCCATTTTCATATGTGTTAACATTATGTTTTCCGACCTTTTTTGTATTGATGAATTTTAAAAAAGTACCGTTGTTATCAAGTTTAATATACAAAAATGATTTAAAGGGAGCCTTTATACCTATTTCTCTATCACCCCAAGACAAAAAACCAATAATTTCTTCTTTTGGGTTATCTTGAACTACATAATTGTTATAATCTCCTACATTAATAGATGAAAGGTTGTTAGCCCATTCCGGGATGGAGTTCAAGACATTCAACTGGTGTTTATCTGTATTATTTTGTGAGAAGGAAATTGAGTTGAAGAAGACTAATAATAGGATGCTAATTGATATTTTTTTCATGTTTATAAATTTTAGTCTAATATAAAATATTTTTATTGTAACTGGTTTGTAAGCTGGAAGGTATTTTTCTGATGGTTTCAAAATGATATGGAACCATACAAAATAAATCTATCTGAAATTTTGGTACAGTATGGGTGGTGTGTGTTGAGGTGGTGGTTGATTAGTTGGTCCGTTCCCGAGTACTAAAAGTCAGAACGAGAATGAGAGCGAGAGCGATCATGAAGTTCTGACTTTTTTTTTCACTCTCATTCTGTTTCTCGCACTGTTTAAATCAAATTATTTTTAATTACAAGAATTTCAATAAATACCTCACCACCCGGTTAGATAATTGTCCACCTAAGGGTGTAGTTGAAAATTATTAAGGATTTTCTGAATAAAAACTATCAAATACCGCCAATTGATTTTTATGGCTAAATAGTATTATAACACTATACTACGCAGAAGCAGATTTTGAAGCTGAAAGATTTTGTTGATGTTTTCATAATGATATTGGGGTTTAGTAAAATTTTACCACTAAGATTTCTGCATTTATAAAATATTAATGTTATTAATATTTTATCGTCTAATCATTCACCAATTTTAAACAGAATTTTCTTATCAAATTATTGATGAAAGATAAGAGGCTCTTATTTTTTTATGATTTTATTAACTTTGTAGCAAAAAAGTTATATTTTCATCATTATCTTTTACAAAAAAATCAAAAATGAAAAAACTAATTATTCTAACAGCGTTTGTTTGTTTCAATTTTACATCTTTTGCTAAAATCTGGAGAGTGAATAACATGTCTGGCGTAACTGCAGATTTTACTACAGCACAAGCTGCACATGATGCCGCAAGTGCAGGTGACACCATTCATCTCGAGCCTTCTGTTAATAGTTACGGATATGTAACTTGTACCAAGCCATTGGTTTGGCTTAGTATTGGTAGTTTCTTGATCGATAACCCCGGAAATCAATTTTCTACAACAACAGGAAAAATTGAGGCAATAAACCTTAATGAAGGAAGCGCAGGCTCTGTAGTATCTCTATTTATTAATGGAAGCGTAACAATTCAAACAAATAATATTACAATAAACAGATCTCACGTTGCAAGTGGTGTTTATTTAAATTATACCCCTAGTAATATTGTTATTTCTCAGTCTTATATAGGAACATATTGTCAAATCAATGCAACAAATGTGATTTTTTCAAACAATATTGTAGGTTATGGCATTATGATGTCTGGTTATAACACATCCGCTATCATAACAAATAACGTGTTTAATTTTGTTAATAGAAATGAATATTATCATGGCACTGCAAGTATTTATAATGCTGTTTTCCAAAACAATATTTCAGTCAAAGGTGGGAGTTATGTGTTTTATAATTCTTTGCCAACTTACAATTTGTCTCCTGATGCTAGTTTCCCTTCTGGAAATAATAATATTTTAAATGCAAACATGGCGAATGTATTTATCAACAGCACCGGATCAGTAGATAAAGATTTTCAATTAAAAACAGGAAGTCCAGCAATAGCTTCAGGATATGGTGGTATTGATTTAGGTGCATTTGGAGGAAGTACTGCTTATAAATTGGCCATGCAGCCTCCAATTCCTGCAATTACAAATATGAGTACTCCGTCTTCTACAGGAGGAAACACAATTCAGGTAACTTTTAGTGCAAAGAGCAATAATTAGTTTTTATTTTTCTATTAAGAGTTTTTAACTAATTCAATTATTGAATCAAACTGGATTTTGTAGCATAGTGCTTTAGTGCAGCAACGTCGGCTGTAAAAAATAAATCATAAAATGTTTATGAGTTTTAAAAATAGTTACCGCTTAAAACCTTGGAAATTATTCCTTTCATTTTTATTTTTTTCTTGTTTGATGTTATGCAATTTTGTTTTTGCACAATCTAATATTTCAAGAGCTGAATATTTTTATGATACTGACCCTGGCTTTGGAAATGGAACGGCAATATCCATCACACCATCTGCCACTATTTCTAATCTAACTTTTAGTACTTCTGTTGCAGGATTAACATCCGGAGTTCATCAACTCTTTATGCGGGTTCAAACTACAGATGGGTTGTGGAGTGTTACGAACAGATGCATGCTTTATAAGCCTGGAGCATCAACCTATTTTTTGCCAAAAATTATTAGGGCTGAATATTTCTTCGATACTGATCCAGGTTACGGTAGTGCTTATCCGATTACTATTACACCAGCTACTTCTTTGAATAATATTTCTTTCAGTGCCAGCGTTGATCAATTGCCTGTTGGAATTCACCAATTGTTTATTAGAGTACAGGATGCTTCTGGCAAATGGAGTATAACTAGCCGAAACTTATTGTATAAGCCTACTCAGCAGTCTGTAAATAATAATACACAAATAACAAAAGCAGAGTACTTTTTTGACAATGAACCTGGTTTTGGTAATGGAACAAATATTCCTATAACTCCTGGATTTACAATAATAGACAAATTGTTTAATGCTGACGTTTCTGCATTATCAACCGGAATACATCAAATGTATATTCGTGTCAGGGACTCAAGAGGAATTTGGAGTATTTGCAATCGTACTATTTTATATAAACCGAATTCAAGTGTATCAAATGCAATTTCAGAATTGATTGAAGCCGAATATTTTTTTGATAATGATCCTGGCTTTGGTAACGGTTTTGCTATTCCAATAACACCTGGTGTTCAATTGATGAATGTCGGATTTCAATCAGATGTTTCTTCTTTACAAACGGGTATGCATCAATTATACATCAGAGTTAAAGATGCTTCTAATAGTTGGAGTATTTCCAACAGGACTTTTCTCTACAAGGCTCCTACGGTTTCGAGACAATTGCCAAAGATTATTCGCGCTGAGTATTATATAGATCAAGATCCTGGATTTGGAAAAGCTATTCCTTATCCAATGAGTGGTACAGGTGTATTGGCTGATTCAATTATTGCGGTCAACGTATCAGGGCTTACTGATGGCTTGCATCATTTGTACTTAAGAGTACTAGATAATACTGGCAAATGGAGTATCACCAATCAATCTGCTTTTTCTGTTGCTAATGCACCAACAGAAAATTTTATTACAATAACTGGAGTGAGTAAACGCAATCTTTGCGAAGGAGATTCAATTGAAGTAGGGTATCATTCATCCGGAACGTTTGTCGCAGGTAATGAATTCAATGTAGAATTGAGTAATGCATCCGGAGATTTTTCAGCACCCGAAGTCATAGGTGCATCAGCTTCAGTAAGTAGCAGTAGCATTTGGTGTGTTGTTCCTCAAGGATTAGTCGGAAATGGTTATAAATTAAGAGTGGTTAGTAATGATCATGAGGTAATTAGTGAACCTTTCTATGCACAATTTGAAGCTACATGTATAAGTAATGAACCACCTACTATTACCTTAAACAATAGTGTTGATTTGACTTGTGGAGGAATTGCAAGCGGCTCTATTGACATTGCAGTTATTGGGGGAACATCACCTTATAGTTATTTATGGACAAAAACAGGAAGTCCAATCTTTACAGCAACAACACAGGATCTCACGGGATTGAATCCTGGCGAATATAATGTTTTGGTTACTGATGCGCTGGGTAATTCAGATGAATACAGTGTATCAATTAAAGGTCCATCTCCATTAAGAACAATCGCAACTGCATCTCCAATAAATTGTAATGGAAGCTCCACAGGAGGAACAACAGTTCAGGCTTCGGGAGGAACTGCCCCATATACATATCTTTGGAATAATGGTTCAACCGCCTCGACTATTTCAACTGCTCCTGCTGGCGATTATTCAGTAATTGTTTCGGATATTCGTGGGTGTCAGTCTGTTGCAAATGTTACCGTTAATCAAGCTGTAGCTTTAGCTTTAACAATGACAGGTACAAATGTTAATTGTCAGGGTGTAGCAAGTGGATCTGCATCAGTTAATGTAGCAGGAGGGAATCCGAGTTACACTTATTTATGGAGCAACGGAAGTACTGCCAACACAATAAATAATGTACTGCCTGGCAAATATTCTGTTACGGTGCTAGATGCGTTTGGATGTTCCAAAACAGATTCAATTACATTAACCTATTTACATAGCGCACCACTTGTATCAGTTTCTGCGAATGGACCTACAACAATTTGTCAGGGAGATTCTGTTCAATTATCAGCTACTACATCAAATTCATATTTATGGAGTAATGGGGCTACTACAAACAGTACATATGCTAAAAGTGCAGGGAACTACTATGTTACGGTAACTGATGCTAATGGCTGTTTGGCAACTTCTTCCACTATAACTATTGTAAATACACCAGCCCCCACTTGGTATATAGATGCTGATGGTGATGGGTATGGTTCAGGTACCGCAATTTCTCAATGTGTACGTCCACTTCATGGTTTTCTTGCATCAGAACTGATTGCTGTGAACGGAGATTGTAATGATGCGAGTTCCCAAACAAATGGCAATCGCCAATTTTTTAAATTCTCTTCAAGTACAGGGTATACTTCAAAGTTAATTAATCAAGTTAGCGGCTCTTCATATACCGACTTTAAATTTGAAATAGATTATGTGGATTCTTCCAATAATTTGCCATTAAACGGCTTCCCTAGGTTGATACTGGATTATGAAGGGAATGGAAGCTATAGTGATGCAAACGATAGAATAATTGTTATGACTCCTGACGATCCGGGAGATTTAACTACATCAAATGGCAAAAGATACATTGCAACCGTGAACGGATTACCAAATGGAGTGAATTGGAAAACAAGTGTTTTGGTTTCTGATGCAAACAATTGCAATGTTCGTTTCGGTAGTTTTGATTACCCTGATGTTTTGCAACAGCCGAATCTCACCATTTTTGCGAATGATATTACATTCAGTCAACGCAGACCAGAACCGGGGTCGGCTTTAACCGTATCTGCTATAATTAGAAACGAATCTGATTATGCCGCAGAAGATTTTGTAACACATTTGGTAAATCAGTTTGACACTAATATTGTATATCCAGATGTTCTTGTTGACTTTATTCCTCCTCATGGCATTAAAACTATACAATGGAACATAACAACGCCATCCGTTCCATCCTGGTGCCCTATGCAGGTCATTTTAGATAAAACTAATGTAATTACAGAGTGGAATGAATTGGATAATAGCGCAGTTCGACCTTTTGTTAATGGCGATTTTCCTGTGCCGGGGCGTATTTTAATCAGCAGTAATGTTTCTCCCAAGGTTTCGTATACACTTGTGGGTAATTATCTTACAATCAGCGGACTTGCAAACTATACCGGAACGGCAATACCTCTGCCGGATTCAAGTGTTGCCGGAGCTACGGTGAAAATTAAGATTATCGAAACGGGTGCAGAATTTAGTAGTTATACCAATGCAGCAGGTTATTATACTATTTCCTTTCCTGCTCCAATTGCTATTGGATTGTACCATATAACCGGAACTATTACAGATTATACACTAGAAGGCAACTTTGCCGATGACTTTACAATAATTCCAAGACCAGAACCTTGTACTTTGCCCGACATCTATGCCAGTATAATTTTAAATCGCAGTTCAATTGTACAAGGCAATTCAGTAGCGGGTCAGTTAAGAGTGATAAATGGAGGCGCAACTGCAGCTGGAGCTTCTGTTGTAACCCTCTCTCAAAGTGGTGGAACACAATTGATAAATACAACTATTCCTATTCCTGCTTTGGCTTCAGGTCAATCTTATACTGTTTCAATAGGGTCTATAACTTTTGGAACACCAGGCACTTATTATATTTACGCTAACGTCGATGCAAATGCGCAAATAAATGAGTGTAATGAAAATAACAGTAGTTATGCAACGATAACAGTTACGCCTAATCTGCCAGACATAGTTCCTTATGGAGGGCCTTCTGGAACCGTGTACAACTGTCCTAACCCTACAACAGGTTTTACTTTGTATAATGCTGGTGGAGTTGCTTCTGGTTCCTTTACAACAAGGGTAATAGTGAAACTTAATGGCACAGAGGTAGCTATTTTTAGTCATAGAGTAATCAACATCAATCCTAGCTTAACATACAGCTTTACTGTTCCTTACATTTATGAATCATTAGGACTTTATACTTTTGATGTTCAATGTGATATACCTACAAGTTCCGGTGGAGAAGTTGTAGAACTTGATGAGTACAATAATGAAGCCACCTATGGAGCTTTAAATGTTATAGCTTGTAAGCCGAATTTGTATGTTTCTGCCTGCGGAAGTAATGTGGTGCAGCCTTCTGATCCGGCTCCTCCTGGATTCATCACATTAAAAGCCAGTCTTGTGAATGGCGGTAACAGCACAGCATTTGGCCCCATTAAAATAAGATTTGCTTATTCATCTGGTACTAATTATGATACCATTTATAACGGGAATCTTTCTGCTGGACAATCTGTATATGTTTCATGCATTGCGCCTGTACCTAACAGCACATCAACTTTATTAACCATTACAGCAGATCCTGAAAATACAATAGAAGAGTTTTCGGAGACAGACAATAGTTTTAGTGATATGCTTTGTTACGATTTTGAGGCGGTGCCATTATGTGGAAACAATACATTCAATGGTACAGCCTATCTTAATCAAGTGGCAACTCCTTTTGTTGGATTGTCTGCACATCATCTTTACACAGCATCACAGGTTAAGGTGAAATTCGAAGTCAGTGGACCTGGTATCACAGGAACAATCAATTTAGGATATGGTATATTAAATAATGTTGGTAATAATTGCAGTTGCCCTTATGCGGTATCGTTACCTACGCCATTTGTATTTACCTCTCAGGGATTATATACCTTCACAATGACAATTGATCCTGATAATACATACTTGGAGTGTGACGAGTCGAACAATGTTCTAATAACACAATGGAATGTCATAAACTCACCTGATATGAGAGTGTTGTCTGAGTTTATAAATCCTACTCAGCTTAATCCAACAATAGGCCAATCTGTTAATTTAGATGTTAGTTATGAAAATATTGGAAGAACTAATGTTAATGACACCATGAAGTTAAAAGTATTGATTGATGGGTTTGCTCATGATTCATTAAAAGTAAGGGGCTTGGCAAACGGAGATCACTTTACAGTGAGGATGCCAAAAATCTGGTCATCACTTACATCGGGTGTGCATATTATCCGAGCCATTATTGATGCGGATAAAAAAATCTCGGAGAGTAATGAATTGAATAATGAAGCTACCAGGGCAATTGTTGTTGGAGAGTCTGCTAATTTATTTTTCAGATCATTGTCGCCATCACTATCAGCACCTGAATTAGGACAAAATATTTCTATACAGGCAAATATTGGAAATGGTGGCAGTCAGCCTTGTAATGCTAAAGTGTCATTTTATTATATCAACAACAGCGGAGATTCTGTTTTAATTGCACAAGCTAATTTTACAGTAGCTGCATCAGGTGATACAATTGTAACAATACCTTGGATGGTTGCTGATGCGTCCACGAATATCATTGCTGTAATTAGTAATGCTTCTGTATTGGAATATAACTATAATGATAATGCGGCATCTTGTGTTATAGGGAACTTCACTATATCCTTCCAAAACCAAAATGCAAGCTGTTCAGGTAATGCCGATGGGGTGTTGACAGCAACAGCTTCCGGAGGTTATCCTCCTTATTTCTATTCTTGGAATAATGGAAGAACCGGAGCGACAATTACTGCGGCTGCAGGCATATACAGTGTAACTATTACGGATAGTCTAGGGCAATCTATTACTGCAAGTGATACCATTCAAAAAGATCCATTGATTGATGTTTCAGCACTTTCGGGATTGACCAATGTGTGCAGTATAGCCGGCACTAACCAAACCGCTATGTATATGGTAGATTCTATACCTGGTGCAATTTATACATGGTCGAAATCATCATCTTTAATAACATTAACGGGTAGTGGTCATTCCATAAATGCAAAATTCGCATCTTCATTTAATACCGGAACGATTTCTGTTTCAATATCAAATGTATGTGGGGCAACAATTCTAAGAACTATAAGTATTAAAAAAGCTGCTCCATTGGCTCCTGTTGCAATAACCGGTATAACCAATCCGTGTCTACTGATTGGCACATCGAGCACAGTCACTTACACAGCTACTCCTGCTGCCAATGATTTTGCAAGCAGTTACAGATGGACATTGCCTTCCAATGTTACATTGGTTTCAGCAAGTGCTGATTCACTAAGCGTAACAATTGCTTTTAATTCGAATTTTGCTTCAGGAACAGCATCGCAAAGAACAATAAAAGTAAAAACAATATCCAATTGTGCTGTAAGTGCTGACAAATCTCTTGTTGTTTTAAATACATTGCCATCAACCCCGGGTGTGATTTCGGGCGAAACAAATGCCTGTATGAATCTGGGTTCAAATGACAGTGTGATTTTCCGAATCAGCAAACTTGCCAATGTTGCATCTTATGACTGGAAAGTTCCAACTGGGGTAACAGTTTTATCTCATCCAAACGGATCTGGTCAAAATGATACTATTATTTATGTTCGTTTTGACAGTGCATTTATTTCGGGGACTAAGATTCAAGTCAGGTCGATTTCCGGGTGTGGTATAAGTCCGTATAATTCCGGGCTTACAATTTTGAGGACACTGCCGGTTACTCCAGGCGCAATTACTGGATTTACTGACGCTTGTCCTTATATGCAATCAAATGATAAGCCTAATGGAGATACTGTTTTATATTCAATTAGAAAAATAAGTTCAGCAAAATCTTATATATGGGAGGCGCCTGCCGGTGCTCAAATTGTTGCACATGTTGCTACATTGCCGATTTATGATACAGCAGTTAAAGTTGTTTTTAGCAACAGTTTTGTGAGTGGAAGTATAACTGTCAAATCTGTAAATGACTGTGGTGTTTCTGTTGCAAAATCACTTTCAATCTCCAAGTTATTGCCATCAACACCAGGAACAATTTCAGGATCTGTAGATGCATGTCCATTTATGGGGATATCAACTAATGCAACGTATACAATAAGAAAGGTTTTAAATGCAACATCTTACAATTGGGTAGTACCATCAGCAGCAACAATTGTATCACATCCTGGAGGATTAGGATCGAATGATACTATAATAACGGTAAGCTATAGTGGTCAGTTCGTAAGTGGAAGTATTCAGGTTAGGGCGCAGTCTAATTGTTCAGTTAGTAATTTCGCATCATTATCGGTAACGAAAAAATTATCTGTAACACCAGGTGTAATAACAGGTATTACAGACGCTTGTCCAATAATGGCAACATCCTCAAATGCATATTACAGTATTGCTGCTGCGCTCAATGCAACAAGCTATATTTGGACAGTTCCTGTTGGCGCAACCATAGTTTCTGGTCAGGGAACTACAAATGTTGCAGTGAGTTTTCAAAATAATTTCACAAGTGGAAATATTTCGGTGGCTGCAGTGAACAATTGTTCTATCTCAGGAGTAAGGACTTTAGCGGTTACCCGAAAGTTGCCATCTACGCCGGGCGTAATATCTGCAACTGTATTAAATGCTTGTCCAGGCAGACAAATAAAATACACAGTTTCTTCAGTTTTAAATGCCACTTCATATTTGTGGAATTTGCCTTATGGAGGGACATTTGTTGGCTCATCAAATACCAACACCATTACGGTTCAGTATGGAAATGGTGTAATAAAAGACTCCATCTCTGTGCAAGCAGTTAATAATTGTTATATAAGTGCGAAAAGAAGAATGTTAGTCTCATTGGTTTCTTGTACTGGTATTAATGTTCAATATGCTTATGAAAAAAATAATTTTGAAGATAAGGATAAAGAAATGATATTTCTTGATGCCATTGTTTCACCTAATCCAACTATGGATCATTTTGAATTGGTGGTAAAAAGCACTGACAAAAAAACGCCGATTCAATGCAAGGTAATTGATGGGAGTGGAAGAATTATAGAAGTGAAGAATGAAGTTCTTGATGGCCAGAAATTTATTTTAGGAGAAAAATATAATGCTGGAATGTATTTCGCGGTGATTTTACAAGGTAATACAAGAAAGGTTTTGAAGCTTGTAAAAAGATAGGCAATAGAATCTGCATTCTATAGATAAGATTGAATGATGAGCTTTGGGCGTTTAATACAATTAAAAACCCATGTCCACCATTTAAATGGTGGGCGAGGATAAAATTGCGAAAACCCACCCACAATTCAGTTGATTTAACCCAACAATCCCTTTTTAATGCGTCGCTAAATATCTAATCTCTGTTTAAGTCAAAGCACGAACGTATATCCGAATGTCGTCGAGTTTACCGTTAACTCCCTTGCTTTTAATCATTCATCAATTGGAGCTACCAGAATTCACGTTGATAACACCCGCGAGAAAGTGAATGACTTGTATACCCTACTGGATATCCACTTCCTTTAATATTGCCATTTCAAACCTTTTTAGTTTTAAAATACAATACCTTTGAAAAAAAATAAAAATTGCAAAAAAATATATCTTTTAAAAAAATAGCCACTCTGCTCGTTCTTGCTTTATGCGGGCTTAATTTTAATGTGCTGTCTCAATGCACTTCAGTGATAAATAATTTTCCTTATCAGGAAGATTTTGAAAACACAAATGGGGGATGGACAACCGGTCAGTCCGGTGCCGTACTTTCCGATTGGGCTTGGGGACATCCTGCCAAAACATATATTAGTAATGCTGGAAGTGGTAACAAATGCTGGATTACCGGAGGTTTAACAAATGCGAGTTATAATAGCAGTGAATTATCTTATTTACGAACTCCTTGTTTTAATTTTTCAACAATCCAACATCCATTTATAAGATTTAAAGTTTACTGGGAATCTGAAAAGAATTATGACGGTGCTACATTGCAGTATTCAACAAATGGTGGAACTTCCTGGAATAATCTTGGTGCTTATAATGATCCCACTAACTGTTTCAATACACATTGGTTTAACAATAATGCCATTCAATTTTTAAAACCTCCTTATGTTTCTGTTAACCAGGGATGGTCTGGTTCTCATGTTACAGCCGGTGGATGCACCAGTGATAATGGCAGTTTGGGTTGGGTAACGGCTATGCGTACCATGCAGAATCTTGCAGGCGAACCATCGGTTGCTTTTAGATTTGTTTTTGGCTCTGGAGCTATTTGTAACAGTTATGATGGATTTGCAATTGACAGTGTTTATATTGGAGAAACACCAACTCCTATTTCACCCATTTTTAATCCAATTGCTTCTGTATGTATAGGAGCACCCGCTCCAGTTTTACCTGGATATTCACTTAATGGTATTCCTGGTGTTTGGAGTCCGTTTCTAAATACTTCAACAGCAGGAAGTTTTAATACAACCTTTACACCAATTGATAATGTTTGTTACAACACCTATAACCAAACTTTTATCGTTCATCCATTGCCGTTAAATTTTGACGCTGGTCCCGAGTTGTTTATTCCTTCGGGAGGAAATATTCAAATGCAGGCATCGGCTTCGCTTTCAGATTCATTGACATATCAATGGTCGCCTGCAACCGGGCTATCTAATGCCGCTATTTTGAATCCTATTGCTTCTCCAAATCAAAATACTACATACACATTAGTGGCACAAACACAATTTGGGTGTAAAGATTCTGATGTTGTAAAAATTAGTATTGATTTTTGTGTTATCGATCCTTCAAAAATATTCACTCCTAATCATGACGGATATTACGACACTTGGTTTGTGTATAAAGGAAGCTGTATTAAAAAAGTAGAGGCCTTTGTGTATAACAGATGGGGCGGATTAGTTTTTAATTCGACTAATTACCAAAATGACTGGGATGGCCAATTTAAGAACAAGCCATTACCGGATGGAACTTATTATTATGTTTTAAATCTAACTGAAAATAGCGGACTAACTTACACCAAAAAAGGAAGTGTAGCAATAATTAGATAGTCTATGATTTGGTTTGTAGCTGAATAATTCCCAGTTTATTGAAAACTTTCATGACTAAATAAGTTAGATCAAACTCAAACCATTTTTTTGCAAAATTCGCATCGTCTTTTGCATGATGATGATTGTTTTGAAATAACTCTCCTAATAAAAATACTCCCCAAGGCCCGGTGTTTTTACTTTGATCTATACTATCAAAATTTCTATATCCGTATTTATGACCGCACCAGTTCACAATTGCCCCTTGGATAGGACCCATTAAATAGTGCATAGGTAATAGTAAGTACCACCACATACTTGGCGCATAAAAATAATAAACAGCTGTATATGCAAGTATAAAAAAGAATCTTGTAGCATTGTGATTTCCAAATCGGTCTAGCTTTTCCCAAATAGGTAAATAATCTTTTGAAAATTTTTCATCCGGCATTTGCTCTCCTGTTATAAAATATTTATAAATGCGAACTGTACTCATCATCATTTGATAAATATCTTTAAAAAAATGAGGTGAATGTGGATCTTCTTCAGTATCACTAAACTCATGATGCATTCTATGCATTACGCCATAGGCCCGAGGTATAAGAAAGGAAGATCCTTGAATAAACCAGGTAGAAAGGTAAAAAAAACGCTCCCACGATTTACTAGTTGTATACATCTTGTGCGAAGCAAATCGATGCAAGAAAAAAGTATGAAAAAATAAAGATAGAAACCAGTGGATAAGAAAAAAGGATATAATAATAGTCATTGTATTTTTTAAAGTTGGACCGCAAGTTAATTTATTAATTCAATTATGTTTGGTAATTTTTGTTTTATTCATTGTTTTCAACAAATAATTATTTTTGTTATGATTACTAAGAAGTTTTTTGCGATTGTTTTCATAATTATTTCACAAAGGAATTTTGAATCAGCGATCTTTCAGTATTTTTAATACATATTAATCTTACATGAAGAAAATATTTTTCATCTTTTTTAATTTATGCAAATACTCTTCAGTTTTATATGCCCAAGAGTTTATAGCGCTTAATCAAAATGATATTCAAAAAATTTTAATAGCGCACAATTCAGAAAGACAGTTAGTTGGGGTGTCTAATTTAGTTTGGGATGATTCTATTGCGAATTTTGCTAAAGATTGGGCTCTGTTTCTAGCCAGCCAAAATAAAGGACTAAAACACAGGAATCATAATATGTATGGTGAAAACTTGGCAAGTTTTAATGGGTATGATTTTTCTGCTGATTTTGGTGTGAACTTATGGATAAATGAAAAGAAAGTTTATAAATATGCTCCAATCAAAAATAATGAGAATCAAAAAGCAATAGGGCACTATACTCAATTGGTTTGGAAAACTTCTACAAAAGTTGGCTGCGCTTGTGTTCAGTCTGTAAGTAAAACCTTCTATTTTGTGTGTAATTATGATCCACCAGGCAATTATATAGGCGAATTTCCTTATTGACGCAGAAAAACCTATATTTTTTTTGTCTGTTCCAATTTCGGTCCTATCTTCGCATTCCTTTTTAATTAAAGGATAAACCCTATTGTTCACAACCAAGAAAATTTCTATTTTTTATGGCTGTTAAAATGAGACTTCAAAGACATGGTTCAAAAAAGAGACCATTCTATTTCATTGTTATCGCAGATGCACGTAGTCCTCGCGATGGTAAATTCATTCAAAAACTAGGTACTTACAATCCTTTGACAGTTCCTGCTACAGTTCAGGTAGATCGTCAAAAAGCATTGGATTGGTTACAGAAAGGTGCTCAACCCACTGACACTGTTCGCCGTATTCTTTCTTTCAAAGGAGTATTGTATTTGAAGCATTTACTTCGTGGCGTAAGCTTAGGTCTATTTGATGAAGCTACTGCAATGCAAAAATTCACTCAATGGAGTGCTGAACATGATGCTCAAGTTGCAAAACGTCAAAGCGTAAACAAAAAATCACGTATGGATCGTAGTGTTCCAATTGTGAAAAAAGTGGAAGCGCCTGTAAGCGTTGAAGAAGCTGAAGCAGAAGTAGAATCTCCAGCTGAGGAAGCTACACAAGAAGAAACTAAAACAGAAGAATAATACCTCTGTACCGTTAATTCATTAATCAAAACCGCCGTTTATAAGATGGCGGTTTTTTTATTTTATAATTTATGATTTTAAGCATTGTAATTTAATGCAGCTATCTTATTTTTGCGCTGCTAATTCTATAAATCAAAACATGCCCTTTTATCTACTTCAGGCAAATACTAATAATGCGGTAAATTACTTACCAATTGTACTTCAGATATTTTTTGCGGTTGGACTCGTAGCCACTATCATTTGGGGCTCAAATTTATTAGGACCCAAAAGAGTAACTTCCGATAAATTACAAAACTTTGAAAGCGGTATTGAGATTAAGGGAAATGCCCGTCAGCCAATGGCTATAAAGTATTTTCTAATAGCCATATTATTTGTTTTATTTGATGTGGAAGTGATTTTCTTTTATCCATATGCTGTAAATTTTCGCGCCTTAGGTTGGGATGGTTTTATTGCCGTTGTATTATTTGTTGCCTCTTTTCTTTCAGGCTTTATTTATATTTTCAAGAAAGGTGCAATGAAATGGGAAGAATAATAATTTTCAATTGACAACTTTTTGAGTTAGAGTTTGTTTTTCTATTAACTCAAAAAATTTAAATTATAAACATACAAAATGGCTCGTCCAGTACAATTTAATAATACAGTAAAATTTGAAGGTATCCCTGAGGGATATATGGGCGAAGGTTTCATGGCTACTAATTTTGAAAAAGTAGTTGGCCTCGCTCGTAAAAATTCAATCTGGCCTTTACCTTTTGCTACAAGCTGTTGTGGAATTGAATTCATGGCTACCATGGCCAGTCATTATGACTTGGCAAGATTTGGATCAGAAAGAGTAGGGTTCTCTCCACGTCAATGTGATTTATTAATGGTAATGGGCACTATTGCCAAAAAGATGGGTCCTGTTTTAAAGCAAGTGTACCTTCAAATGGCCGAACCTCGTTGGGTGATTGCAGTGGGTGCATGCGCAAGTAGCGGCGGCATTTTCGATACATACTCAGTATTGCAAGGTATTGACCAGGTAATTCCTGTTGATGTGTATGTGCCAGGTTGCCCCCCAAGACCAGAAGCTATTTTAGATGGCTTTATGAAAATTCAAGAATTAGTTCATGCTGAAGGTTTAAGAAGAAGACATAGCGATCAATATCAAGAATTGATGAATAGTTATGGGATAAAGTAGACAAGGGTTTAGTAGGGTTAAGAGGTTTAGAAGGTTTAAGAGGTTTAAGAGGTTTGATAAGTTTCAGAGGTTAACAGGGTTTAAAAAACATACTGAACTTACTAAACTTACCAAACAAAAAATTAGTTTTATAGGTTTAGAAGGTTTAGTGGGTTTAAGAGGTTTAGAAGGTTTATTAGGTTTAAAGGATTTAGAAGGTTAACAGGGTTAAAACAACATACTGAACCTCCTAAACTTACCAAACAAAAAAATAATATGTTGACAAACGAAATCATACAACAAAAATTAACTGAAAAATTCGGCGAGGCGTTGACTGATTGGCAAGCACCTTATGATATGCTTACATTCACCGCGCCAAAAGATTTGAATTTAAAAATAATGCAGTTTTTGTATGATGATGAAACGTTGAAATTCAGATTTCTTACAGATTTACAAGCAGTTCATTTTCCAGATAAAAAAGGTGCGGAATTAGCCGTGGTGTATCATTTACATAATTGGGTAGATAATGTTCGGATTCGATTTAAAGTGTTCACCGATATTCAACAACCGGATGTTTTTAGTGCAACTGCATTATATCAATCGGCTAATTTTATGGAAAGAGAAACTTACGATTTCTTTGGTGTGAATTTTGTTGGGCACCCTAATTTAATTAGAATATTGAATGTTGATGAAATGGATTATTTTCCGATGAGAAAAGAATTCCCTTTGGAAGATCAAACTAGAATTGATAAGGATGATGAGATGTTTGGCAGAGGAAAATATTAATAAAAGAAAAGAGTTTTATTCAGAATAAGAAGCAAATATGAGCGATCACATTTTATTACCAGAAGGGAGTATTGAGAAACAAACCACTACGTTGAATTTGGGGCCAACCCATCCTGCAACACATGGTGTTTTTCAAAATATTCTTGAGTTAGATGGCGAGCGCATCATGAAAGCAACCTCCACAGTAGGGTATATCCACAGAGCGTTTGAGAAGATTGCAGAAAGAAGGCCGCTATATCAAATCACCCCACTTACCGACAGACTAAATTACTGCTCTTCACCCATCAACAACATGGGATGGCATTTAACTTGCGAAAAGCTTTTAGGCGTAACAACTCCAAAGCGCGTTGATTATTTGCGTATTATCATAATGGAGTTGGCGCGTATATCAGATCATTTAATATGCAATTCAATTGTGGGTGTGGATAGCGGGGCTTATTCAGGATTTTTGTATGTAATGCAATTCAGGGAGTTGATTTATGAGATATATGAGGAAGTATGTGGTTCAAGACTAACGACAAACATTGGCCGCATTGGTGGCTTTGAAAGAAATTTTACAAATACAGCTTTTGAAAAGTTAGAAAAATTCTTAGATGAAAAAAGCGGCTATCCTGCACAGTTAAAAGAATTTGAAAATCTATTTAATAGAAACAGGATATTCATGGAGCGTACAATTGGTTGTGGTCCTATTGCTGCGGAAAGAGCAATGAATTACGGATTTACAGGCCCTAACCTTCGAGCAGCTGGCGTAGATTATGATGTAAGAATACATTCACCTTATTCAAGTTATCAGGATTTTAATTTCACAATTCCTGTTGGAACTACAGGAGACTGTTACGATCGTTTCCTTGTTCGCAATCAGGAAATGTGGCAAAGCTTAAGCATTATCAATCAAGCCTATAAAAAAGTTCAGGAATTTAAAGGCGCTGAAGCTGAAGTGTATCATGCAGATGTTCCTGCATATTATTTGCCTGAGAAGAAAGATGTATATACCAAAATGGAAGCATTGATATATCATTTCAAAATTGTAATGGGTGAAACCGAAATGCCTGTTGGAGAAGTATATAATTCTGTTGAAGGCGCTAATGGCGAATTGGGGTATTATTTAATTAGTGATGGTGGCAGAACTCCTTACCGACTTCATTTTCGTCGACCATGCTTTATTTATTATCAGGCATATCCAGAATTAGTTAAAGACGGAATGTTAAGTGATGCGGTAATTACAATGAGTAGTTTGAATTTAATTGCAGGGGAGTTGGATGCTTAAGGACAAGTAAAAAGTAAAAAGTAAAAAGTAAAAAGTAAAAAGTAAAAAGTAAAAAGTAAAAAGTAAAAAGTAAAAAGTAAAAAGTAAAAAATGATTTTTTAACTTTTGAATTTTAATTTTTGAATTATTCGAAATGGTACAGTTTAAAGAAACAAGTTTGGCAAAAGTGAAAGAGATTATTGCTCGTTATCCGAGTGGTAAACAAAAGAGCGCATTGTTGCCAGTATTGCATTTAGCACAGGTCGAATTCGGCGGATGGCTAGATGTTCCTGTAATGGATTATGTAGCTGGTTTGTTGGAAATTGAACCGATAGAAGTATATGAAGTAGCAAGTTTTTATAGCATGTTCAATTTGAAACCTGTAGGAAAGTTTTTGTTTGAAGTTTGTCAAACTGGACCTTGCATGCTTAATGGTAGCGACAACATTATTGACTACATCAAACAAAAATTAAACATAGGCGTAGGAGAAACAACTACAGACGGAATGTTCACATTGAAGACAGTGGAATGTTTGGGTGCTTGTGGATATGCCCCAATGATGCAGTTTGGTAAAACCTATCGTGAGCATTTAACAAAAGAAAAAGTAGACGCAATTATAGAAGAGTGCAGAGCTAAAGCGAATTAAAAATGGCAAGAAAATTATTACTAGAAAAAGCACATGTAGAAGGTATTCGTCATTACGATGTGTACCGCCGTGAAGGCGGTTATCGTAGTGTTGAAAAAGCATTAAAAATGCAGCCTAATGATATAGTAGAAGAAGTTAAGAAAAGTGGATTGAGAGGTCGTGGTGGTGCAGGTTTTCCAACAGGAATGAAATGGAGCTTTTTGGCAAAGCCCGATGGAGTGCCTCGTTATTTGGTTTGCAATGCTGATGAAAGTGAACCAGGTACTTTTAAAGACAGATATTTAATGGAATTCATTCCGCATATTTTAATTGAAGGAATGATCGTTTCATCTTATACGTTAGGTAGCAATACGAGTTATATTTATATTAGAGGGGAGTATGATTGGATTACAGATATTTTAGAACAAGCCATTGCCGAGGCTAAACAAAATGGTTGGTTAGGGAAGAATATACAAGGAAGTGGTTTTGATTGCGAAATGTATGTTCAGAGAGGTGCTGGCGCTTACATATGCGGCGAAGAAACTGCATTATTAGAATCTTTGGAAGGAAAAAGAGGTAACCCAAGAATTAAACCTCCGTTCCCTGCTGTAAAAGGATTATGGGGTTGCCCAACGGTAGTGAATAACGTTGAAACATTAGCAGCAGTTGTACCAATTATGAATATCGGTGCAGATGAGTATGCTCAAATAGGAATCGGAAAATCAACAGGAACAAAATTGATTTCTGCATGCGGCAACATTAATAAGCCTGGCATATACGAAATCGACATGACTATTTCTGTTGAAGAATTTATTTATAGCGATGAATATTGCGGAGGTATTCCTAACGGGAAAAAATTAAAAGCCTGTATTCCAGGTGGATCTTCAGTACCTATTTTGCCAGCTAATTTATTACTCACAACTGCAAAGGGAGAAAAGAGATTAATGAATTACGAAAGCTTAAGTGATGGTGGTTTTGCTTCTGGAAGTATGATGGGTTCTGGTGGATTTATTGTTTTAGATGAAGATCAGTGTATTGTTCGTCATACATACTCATTAGCAAGATTTTATCGTCATGAAAGTTGCGGACAATGTTCACCATGCAGAGAAGGAACCGGATGGATGGAAAAGATTTTATTAAATATTGAAAATGGTAAAGGAAAAATTTCAGATATTGATTTGTTGTGGGATATTCAAAGGAAGATAGAAGGTAATACCATCTGTCCTCTAGGAGATGCTGCTGCTTGGCCAGTAGCTGCAGCAATTAGACATTTCCGTGATGAATTTGAATGGCATGTAAATAATCCAGAAAAATGCTTAACAGAAAATTTTGGATTAAGACACTATGCTGATCCTGTTCATGTGGGAGTGTAAAATTAAAAAGTAAAGAGTAAAAATTAAAAATTAAAAAGTAAAAATTAAAAAGTGAATAATAGTTTTCACGCAAGGTGCACAAAGGGGCAAGGATGAGTTTTGTAAATGGGAAAAGTAAAAAGCGAAAAAAGTAAAAAGTCGAAAGTAAAAGTAAATAATTTTTTTCACGCAAGGTGCGCAAAGGGGCATGGATGAGCTTTGTAAATTCTATGTATGAGCGAGAATGAGATATCAAAAGTGGTATTTGATTTGTGTTTGATGATTCATAAAAAGTATGGACCAGGATTATTTGAAAGTGTTTATGAAGAGATTATTTGTTTTGAGTTAACGAAGTTAAATATTTCTTATACTAGACAGCAGGGTGTTTCGCTGATTCATGAAGAGATAAAGATGGATGTTGGATTTAGAGCAGATGTGATTATTGAAAATAGGGTTATACTCGAATTAAAGTCAGTAGAAGCTTTATCACCTGTTCATCATAAACAACTGTTGACTTATTTGAAATTGACAGATATTAAATTGGGTTTATTAATCAATTTCAATGTCTCGTTATTGAAAGATGGATTTCATAGAATTGTAAATAAATTATAGCGCCATTGCTTCATAGCGAGCTTAGCGTGAAAATATCAAGTGTGCAAAAAATGGAAGCTGAAATAAAAACAATAAAAGTAACTATCGACAATATCACTATTGATGTTGCTCCGGGTACAACCATATTAAATGCAGCTCGCCAAATTGGAGGAGATGTAACCCCGCCTGCAATGTGTTATTATAGTAAATTGGAAGGCAGTGGCGGTAAATGCAGAACTTGTTTGGTTGAGGTGGCTGCCGGCTCTACTGCAGACCCAAGGCCTATGCCAAAACTAGTAGCAAGTTGTCGTACAGGCGTAATGGATGGCATGATCGTTAAAAATATCACTAGTGAAAAAGTGCCTGAAGCCAGAGCGGGTGTGGTTGAATTTTTATTATTAAATCATCCTCTGGATTGTCCTATTTGCGATCAAGCAGGTGAGTGTCATTTGCAAGATTTGGGCTACGATCATGGAAAAGAAGGAACTAGATATCAATTTGCAAGAAGAACTTTTAAGAAAGAAGACATCGGTCCATATATTCAATTGCACATGACTAGGTGTATACTATGTTATCGTTGCACTTATGTGGCTGACCAAATCACCAATAAGCGTGTACACGGTATAGTAGACAGAGGAGATCATGCTGCTATTTCAACTTACATTTCACAAGCAATTGACAATGACTTTTCAGGAAATATGATTGATGTATGTCCGGTAGGCGCATTAACAGATAAAACATTTAGATTTAAAAACAGAGTTTGGTTTACTAAACCTATGGATGCTAACCGCTCTTGTACTACTCCGGGATGTTGCGGTAAAGCAACGCTTTGGTTAAGAGGCGAAGAAGTGTTTAGAGTTACAGCTCGCAAAGATGAATGGGGTGAAGTGCAAAGTTTTGAAGGGAAGCCTGGTTGGATTTGCAATACCTGCAGATTTGAAACAAAAGAAACATCTAAATGGAATATTGAAGGTCTTACCACAATTAGCAGACATTCTGTAATTGGAGCCAATAAATATAATACCTTGGAAATGCCAAAAGAAACCATTAAGAAAGTAATGAGTGGCGTAGAACCCAAATTATTAATGGATATTCATAGCGTGAGTGGTGTGAATACCAATGATATACATTTGAGTGAATTAAAAGGACCAGCTCACTCTGAAGATTTTAAAAAATAATTAGCATGATGTTAGCAATGGATTTTGCTTTTTTAATAGAGAAATTGATTTTAATTGTAGTGGTAGTTTTCGCTTCGCTAGGAATTGCCATGTATACCACTTTTGCAGAAAGAAAAGTAGCAGCAATTCTTCAAGACAGAAGAGGACCTAATCGCGCAGGGCCTTTCGGTTTATTACAACCGTTAGCTGATGGGATGAAATTGTTTTTTAAAGAAGAGATCATTCCTAATTTTTCCTCGAAAACTTTATTTATACTAGGTCCGGCATTAGCCATGTTAACTGCATGTATGACAAGTGCTGTTATACCATGGGGCAACAAAGTGGAATTATTTGGAAGAAGTATTGATTTGCAAATTGCTGATGTAAATATTGGAATTCTATATGTATTTGGAGTGGTTAGTTTAGGAGTATATGGCATTATGATAGGAGCTTGGGCTAGCAATAACAAGTTTTCCTTGATGGGAGGTTTAAGAGCGGCTTCTCAAATTATAAGCTATGAATTAGCTATGGGTATTTCAATGATTGCTTTATTGATGGTAACGGGTACGCTTAGCCTAAAAGAAATGGTGGTTCAACAACAACATGGATATTGGAATGTAGTGTATCAACCACTTGGCTTTTTGATATTTTTAATTTGTGCTTTTGCAGAATGTAATAGAACACCTTTTGATTTACCAGAAGCAGAAAACGAATTAATTGGAGGTTACCACACAGAGTATTCTTCCATGAAACTAGGCTTCTATCTTTTTTCAGAATACATCAATATGTTTATAAGCAGTGTGGTGATGGCAACATTGTTTTTTGGAGGATATGATTTGCCGTTTTTTGATGAATCAACATTGGCGCCTAATATTGCTGCAATTATTGGTGTTGCTGCATTGATGGCAAAAGTAATTGCATTTATATTTTTATTTATGTGGGTGCGTTGGACGATCCCTAGATTTAGATATGATCAATTAATGCATTTGGGTTGGAGAATTTTGATTCCTTTAGCATTATTTAATATGTTGGCAACAGGGGGAGCGATTTTGTATTTTGGAAAGTAAAAAGTGAAAAGTGAAAAGTGAAAAGTGAAAAGTAGAAAGTAGAAAGTAAAAAATTTGAATTTAAACTTTTGATTTTTGAATTATAAAAAAATGCAAGCATTAACAAATAAAGCAAAACAAGTAAATAGAGCTCCTATGAGTTTTATGGAGAAGTTGTATTTGCCAGCCATTATTAAAGGGATGATGATAACCTTTAGTCATATCTTTAAAAAGAAGCCGACGATTAATTATCCTGAGAAAAAAAGACCATTTAGTCCGGTTTTTCGTGGGTTACAAATTTTAAATCGTGATGAAGAAGGTAGAGAAAACTGTACAGCTTGTGGGCTATGTGCAGTGGCTTGTCCGGCAGAGGCTATAACCATGGAAGCGGCTGAGAGACAACCCGGAGAAGAGCATTTATATAAAGAAGAAAAATATGCAGCTAAATATGAAATCAATATGCTTCGTTGTATATTTTGTGGCTTGTGTGAAGAAGCTTGTCCAAAAGATGCAATTTATTTGAGTGAAACATTTACACCTGCGGATTATCAACGCAAACAATTTATTTATAGTAAAAATGATTTGTTGATTCCTCATCCAAAAGAAAATGAAGAGGCCTATCTAAAAGCATTAGGTAACAGACCCCAAAAACAAACTCTATAAAAATGAACCTTACTTCAATCATATTCTTACTTTTATCACTAATGGCTGTGGGAAGCTCATTAATGATGATATCTAGTAAAAGTCCTGTCCACAGCGTCTTGTGGCTTATTGTTGTATTCTTTGCTATTTCTGGGCATTACATTTTATTGAATGCACAATTTTTAGCCATTGTAAATATTATTGTTTACGCTGGTGCCATCATGGTATTGTTTTTGTTTGTGGTGATGCTAATGAATTTAAATGCAGAAACAGAGCCTATAAAAAATTACAGATTACAACTAGTAGGCATAGTAGCAGGCGGAACTTTATTATTGATAATTATTTATGCGGTAATGAAAATCGATGTGGAAAATTTAGTAGAAATGAAAGTTGGGGATGCGGGGTTGATTAAGAATCTTGGAATGAACTTATTTAAAAATTATGTTTTGCCTTTCGAAATAAGCAGTGTGCTCTTTTTGAGCGCAATGATTGGTGCTGTTGTGATTGGTAAAAAAGATGAATTATCAAAATAGAAAATAGAAATAATGGATATAAAAGCATATATCATTTTAGCATTAACATTGTTTAGCATAGGCATAATTGGTGTACTTGTTCGTAGAAACGCCATCATTATTTTTATGTGTGTAGAATTGATGCTAAATGCAGTTAACTTATTGTTGGTAGCTTTTTCAAAGATGCATGCAATGAGCAATTTCACAAAAGCATCTCCTGATTTTGCAAGCGATGCTCAAATATTTGTTTTCTTTATCATGGTAGTGGCTGCTGCTGAAGTAAGTGTTGGGTTGGCTATCATAGTAATGATGTATAGAAATGTACATACAGTAGATGTTAATTTCTTAAATAGACTAAAAAATTAAAAATAAATGAGGCGCATAAATCCTCATTTGATAAACACATAGTATAATATCAATACCGGCTTAAACTAACCGAGATTGAATATGCCATGCGACCAAAAACAAACTATAATAACAGATGAATAATATTTTACAATTAGTTTGGCTGATTCCAGTTTTGCCTCTAATAGGATTTCTAATAAATGGATTGTTTAGAAAACAATTATCTAAATCCTTTGTTGGAATTATAGGAAGTGGAGTGGTGCTGTCTTCTTTTGTTTTGTCCTTCTTGGTTTTTTTACAAATAGAAGAAGGAAAGACTTCTATATTTCATGTATTTAATTTCTTACAATTAGATGCAATCAAAATTGAATTAGCTTTTAAAATAGATCAGCTATCAAGTTTATTTCTATTGATTATTACTGGCATTGGTTTTCTTATTCATGTTTATTCTACTTCTTATATGCACGAAGAAGATTCCAAAGATTTTGCCAAGTATTTTGCCTATTTAAATTTGTTTGTGTTTTCAATGTTGTTGTTGGTGATGGGCGCTAATTATTTAATCATGTTCGTAGGTTGGGAAGGTGTTGGACTTTGTTCTTATTTATTAATAGGATATTGGTTTAGAAATACAGAATATACTAACGCTGCTAAAAAGGCTTTTATCATGAATCGCATTGGTGATTTAGGATTTTTATTGGCTTTGTTTTGGTTGATATCTAAAATCGGAACGCTTGAATATGATCAAGTTTTTTCTGCAGTTCAACTGGCTAAACTTTCTGCTTTTGATATTACTGGAATTACTTTGCTATTATTTGTAGGTGCAACAGGGAAGAGTGCACAAATTCCACTTTATACCTGGCTACCTGATGCAATGGCGGGCCCAACTCCAGTGAGTGCATTGATTCATGCGGCAACAATGGTAACAGCTGGTATCTACATGATTGCCAGAAGTAACGCTTTG